>DASRYX010000186.1:0-7164 GCA_035686985.1 Planctomycetaceae bacterium
GCGAGCGAGAACCGGCCGAACAGCCCGCCGAACTCCTGGGCTTTTGTGTATTCAGCGGCCTTCTCCTGCTCGATGCGTTTTCCGGCTTTCATCGCCTCCGGCTTGGGCATGCCTTCGGTTTCATGCGCCACCTCCGCTTTCACCGCGTTGATGCCCGGCACAATCTGCGGCATCTGCTGAATCGCACCGAACGCCACACCGTAACTGCAGGCAAACATGATCGTCGTGAGAATGGTGGTCGCACGCAGTTCCGGAGAGAAGAGTTCGGCGAAGCTCGGTCGTCGTAGTGTGCCGGACGCCTTCTTCTGCGCCCACTTCGGCGATTCCGGCAGGAACGGACGGATGAGAATGAGCGGAATTGCCGGGATCAAACCCGACATCAACGTGTAGCGCCACGGGGAGTGCGGATCCAGCGTGATGCCTTCGGCGTTCGGCAGAAAGTCCGGGAACCAGATGGCCGGTATATCTTTGCCATACTGGACCGCGAGCGCGTTCGCAATCGCGACGAGCAATCCGCCGATCGACGAGAACGCCTGCGTGTAACCGAGGACCTTCTCACGTTGTTCCGGATTGTCGAAGAGTTCCGCGAGCCAGGCAACCGCCGCGACGAATTCAATGCACACGCCGATGAAGGTCGTCGTGCGGACGAAGAGCAGCATCGGCAGGTTCGTGGAGAAGCCCGCTGCAAACGCGGATAACGCGTACAGCAGAATGCTCCAGGTGAGCACGCGCCGACGGCCGAGGATGTCGGTGAGATACCCGCCCAGCAATCCGAAAATGCCGCCGCAGACCGCCGGGACGTAGAACATCAGCCCGAACCACCGGGCGAACTCCGGCGTTCCGGGAGCAATCTTGCCCAGCTCCATCAGCGCCGGCCGGATGATCAGCGGGAGCATCAGCAGTTCATAAATGTCGAAGGCAAAGCCGATCGCGGCGATGATGCAGATGAGCCATTGTGTGGAAGTCAGTGGCGAGGCGGGGGCACGCAGCGGAGCCGGGGCGGACATGCGGGGTTCCTCGTGGTGGGCTTAGGCGTCGGAACGCGGAACCGGTAGTTTACGGGGAGCACCCAACGAACGGCAATCGAACGACCGACGCTTGCGCTTCGCAGAATCCCAGCGCCCGGGGAGCGCTCCCCTGACGGGTCGCGGCTAAACGATGTGGACGGTGTTATGATGCGCACCGTTACCACAAATCTCCACGGATATCCCGCCATGACCCGTGAAGCCGTCTTTGAAGCCAGTCTCGGGTACTTCCTCACGCCGATCCGGCAGTACCTGCAGGATGACACCGTCACGGAAATCATGATCAACGGCTATCGTGAGGTGTACATCGAACGCCGCGGACGCATCGAACGGACCGACGCCGCGTTTCCCAGTCATGATGCGTTGCTGTCCGCAGTGCATAACGTCGCGCAATATGTCGGCCGCGAGATCGACGAGAACCGACCGATTCTCGATGCGCGGTTACCCGACGGCTCGCGCGTGCACGTCGTGCTGCCGCCCAGCGCCCGCCGCGGGATCTATTTCACGATCCGCAAGTTCAGCCGCGATATCTTCACGCTGGACGATCTCATTCGACTGGGATCGTTGTCGCCGATCGCGAAGGAGTTCCTGGAGCTCTGCGTGCGACTGAAGAAGAACACGATCGTCGCCGGGGGAACGGGGACCGGGAAGACCTCGCTGCTGAATGCGCTTTCGACGGCGATCCCGGACGAAGAACGCATCGTGGTGATTGAAGACAGCTCGGAACTGCGCCTCGCCCAGCCGCACACGCTGTATCTCGAGGCGCAACAGGCGGACAGTCACGGCCGCGGCGGCGTGTCGATCCGGCAGTTATTCATCGCGTCGCTGCGGATGCGGCCCGACCGTATTCTCGTCGGCGAAGTCCGCGGTGGTGAAGCGCTGGATATGGTGCAGTCGATGCTCAGCGGCCATGCTGGAAGCTTAACCACAGTCCATGCGACATCGCCGCGCGATGCGCTGACACGACTTGAGACGCTGTCGCTCATGTCGGACGTCGAGATTCCGGTGTATGTCGCGCGGGCGCAGGTCGCGTCGGCGATTCAACTCGTGGTGCAACTCTCACGCTTCGCGGAAGACGGTTCCCGCAAGATCACGCGGATTGCCGAAGTGCTCGGGCTCGACACGAACAATCAATACATCGTGCGTGATCTGTTCGTCTCAAAAATCCGCGGCCGCTCTCCGAACGGCCGGTTGATCGCCGACCTGCAACCCGTGGGTCAGAAACCGACGTTCGCCGCCGAAGCGCGTGAGTACGGTCTCGATGACGCGATCCAACTGACGACGGCGCTCTGGGACTGAGAAGTGAAGGAGAGGGCAGTGGGGAATGGGCAGTGGGCAGTAGAAAGAGAGAGGGAGGGCGAAGCTCCCGCTGAGCCGCAATGCGGCAACGCGCTGGGAAGCGCAGCGGCTCAGCAGGAGCTTCGCCCTCCCGGAAAACGAAAAAGCCCCACCCATCAATTGACGAGTGAGGCTCTGTCCTTACTCTTCACTGACCACTGACCACTGACCACTGACCACTGACCACTGACCACTGACCACTGACCACTGACCACTGACCACTACTCCTGCACTTGCCGCAGGGCGTAGGCCACGGCGGCTTGCAGTTCGGGGTCGTTGCTGTGAGCACAGCGTTTCAAGGTCGTCGTCGCTGAGCGGGCCATCGGGCCGATTTCACCCAAGGCATAAGCCGCACCGACGCACACTTTCGGCGACGCATCGCTCAAGCTGCGTTCCAGCGCACCCGCGGCTTCCAGCGATTGCGGAGCCAGTTCCGCGAGACTGTAGGTTGCGAGCCAGCGGACGTTTTCGTCGTCGTCCTTCAGGCATTTGAGCAGGCTGTCGAGCGCGACTTGGGAGTAGTCGTCATGGCGGATGAGGACCTCGGCGACGTGCAGCCGGACGAATCCGTCACTGTCTTTCAGGGCCGCACTCAGAGCGGGCAGGGCTTCGGTCGAATTCGGTCCCATCTCAGCCAGCACCGCGGCAGAGAACGATCGCACACTCGGATCGGGTGAACGCAGGCTGAGGATCAGCGTCTCAGTGACAAACGGCGAGACTTCATTCATGCGAACAAGAGCCAGCGCGGCATGCACCCGCACGTTGCTGTCGCGGTGAAGCAGCAGCTTCTGTAGCGCGGGGGCAGCGGCGACGGCATCGCCCTGCATCCGTCCAAGCCGGTGAATGCTGCGTTTAACGGCTTCGAGATCATCCCCGTCCAGCGTCCGCACGAGCTCGCGCACTTCGCCTTTGGCGTCGGGACACAACTCGGCGTAGTTTTCCTTCGCCGGAGCTTCGGTCGCGGCGACGGGTTTCTTCGCTGCCGGCTCACCTGTTGATTTCGCCGTCTCAGCGACGGTGACCGCGGGCTTCTTGGCTTTCGAGGCCGTTGTTTTGGGTTTAGCTTTGGGAGTGATCTCGGTGGCCCACTCCGGCAACTCGCTCTCCTCATTGCGGTGAGCGACTTCCTGAATTTTTCCAGCCGATTCCTTCGAAGCGAACTCTTCGATGTCGGCGTCCAGATCGGGCCGGAACGAACTCTTCGCCGCGGCCGGCTTCACCGCTGACTTCGGTTTCTCGTCCGTGGTCGGAATCGTCTTCGCGGCCAGCGGCGGCGCGATCTCGTCTTGCGGCGCGGCGAAATCATATGCGGCGAACGGGTCGGCAATCCGCTCGGATTTCGGGGCGGTCGTCGCGCCGGATTTCGGCGGCACGGTTCGCGAAGCCGAAGCGTTCTTGGCGACGGTTTCGCCTTTCTCTGTTTTGCCGACGACTTCCGCTTTGGGTGCGGAAGGCTTCTCCGTTGCCTTCTTCGATGACGCCGCAACTTTGGCGTCATCCTTCAGGCGATCGCGTGAGCTGCCGGTGCTGGGAGCGGTCCGAGCCGAGGACTTCGCTTCGGCTTTCGGATCGACTTTCTGGGCGACAATGCGATCATCGTTCTCGACCGCAGGTTTTGATTTTGACGCAGCGGACGCCGCCGGGCGACGGGGTTCCGTGCGTGACCGGGCGGCGGTGTCCTTCTCGGCTTTGCCGTCGATCTGCGCGACCTCGTCTTCCGCCTTATCGCGTCCCGTCCATTTGGCGAACGTCCGGCCGGCGGTTGCACACCCCGTGAGTTGAACCGCAAGGGCGGTGATCAGAATCGCGCTGAGAGAACCGTACCACTTCTTCATGACGCCGACCTTCATTACGGTCGCGGCTCGTGACCCGAGGGGTCGAACCGCCGCATCGTTGTTCGGACAGAATGGGACCGAGCGCCCGCGGTAGACTGCTGCGCGATGGGTCCTGAAATTTCCAAGCTGCTAACGCTATCGGTTATTCCGGTGGTAGGAATGCAGCCTGCGATACCAGAAAAACCGTTTATGCAGGGGAATGCCGCTCGGCGCATCTGGCGCTGGCAGAACGGTTTACGCTATAGTCAGAGTTCGCTTAACCCGCAGCGTCACGTTGTTCCGCAAGCTGGCCGCAAACGCCCTAAACCACCGCGGGCGATATTGTGATCCGACCAAGGCCCGCTAAAACTCACCACGGTTTCGTCACTACTGCGTGGTCGCAAGACTCATAGGCCGGTGAGTGGTCTAGGGGGCTTTGGACGAATAATCGCAGGTCTTGTCAGATGTAGGGTCCGCTGCTGCGGACCATCTGCTGTCGATTGTGGTCCGCACAGCGGACCCTACATTATTCGTGCAAGGCCGCTTCGCCCTCCGGAGAGACGGAAAAAGCAAAAGCCCGGCCTCCATCACGGGAGACCGGGCTTTCGTCGCCATCCTTGGACGTTGACGCCGATTGACGGGAGAGAAGTGGCGTCCCTGCCGACAGACCGTCCCTGTTCGTGCGTAGCGTGGGAAATCGAAACGGGACACTGAGTGAGTCTGTGCTTCTCTCCCGCGAAGCGGCGTCGGCGTGTTCCGGGGTGAGGAACTCCGACGCATTCGCGATGACGATCAAGAAGAAAGTGGGGTCACGCCGTCTACTTCCGACCCGATCCATCAGAAACGCTCGTCCCTGAGCACCCGCGGATCTAGCCGCTTTGTGTCCGTCCTTGGGTTTTCTGATGGTCGCAATGAACTCTCTTGTAGGTCAGGCTGTGCCTGACTGCTTTTGTTTTGTCCGCCGTACAGAAAGAAGTCAGGCACAGCCTGACCTACGGAGAAACCTACGCAGTCAAGTCCTTGAACATCTCTCCGAAGCCGGGCATATCCTGCCGCAATGTTTCCTGCCAGGCCTTCGGATTCCAGATTTCGACGCAGATCACCGCGCCGACAACCACCACTTCCTGATTCACAGGCACGTCGAGAAAATCGCGGAACCCGTCCGGAATCAGCAGCCGCGCCCGGTTAGCGAGCTGCACGGTCTGGTACCGCGTCGACAACAGGCGACCGAGCCGCTGAACCTCGTCCCAGCGTTGCTCCATCCGACCGGCTTGAATCTTCTGACGAATGAGTGCGGTGCCCGCGTCAATGCGTTGTTGCCAGTCGGCGGCTCTCCACAGGCTCAGGCACCCGTAGCGTTCTTTCGCCACGATGGTCGAACCCGTGTCATCGGTCACCGCCTTCGCCATGTCGGGAGGAAGAGAGAGTCGGAACCGCTCATCGAGCGTCCGCCATTCTTCGCCGAGCAGGAGGTCGGTGGTCGCCACAAATCGCCCTTACACGAATCGCCCGGCGCAATCCCTGATCGCCGAAAAACCTGTTGATGAGCGTATTGGGCGTGAACCCCACAGTCAACCGATTTGTTAAAGATCGTTTGGGCGTGAAACCCACAACAGGAGCAGACGATACCGCCCGCGCGGGCGCTTCGCAATCCGGTCGTATCAATTTTGATGATTTTTTGGATTATTTGTTCTCGCGAATGGGAACGCTGCGGTAAGGCCTTGCCGTATTTCAGGTTGCAGGTATGGACTACAGTAGATCAGACAAGGTGGCTTGTCTGGATTGATCAAAACACGCCGAAATGGAGACAACGCATCTGGGCACAAATCCCACCGGTGACGGGATACGAAAACACCCCGCACATCAGCGATGGCGGGGTGTCATTTCGAGCGTGACTTCCGGCCGGAAATCATCGGCTGGAACAGATCAATTTCATCAATTGGAAGCCTTCGCGGGACGGCGACGACGCGGCGGTTGTTGACCGTTCGGACCCCGTTGTTGCGGCGGCCGCGGACGACGTTCACCGTGCTGTGACGACGGCGGCGCACCCTGCTGACCACGCGGACGCGGCGGACGGCGTTCCTGGAATTCTTCCTGTCGTTGCCGCTCTTGAAGGACGGGTTCCGGCAGCGGTTTGCGAACTGGCTTTTCGAGCGAGGTCATCACCCGGTCAACCGGCAGTGCCTTCTTCATCTGCCGTTCAATCGCTCGCAGCAAGCCGCGTTCGGTTTCATCGCAGAATGACAATGCCAGACCTTTGGCACCGGCCCGACCGGTGCGGCCGATGCGGTGCACGTAAGTTTCCGGCTCGATCGGCAGGTCGTAGTTGATCACGTGCGAGACATCGTCGACATCGATCCCGCGGGCGGCGAGGTCGGTGGCGACTAACACCGTCGTGCGACCGGACTTGAAGCCCGCGAGCGTCCGTTGCCGGGCATTCTGGCTCTTGTTGCCGTGGATCGCATCGGCAAAAACGCCGTATTCTTCAAGTTGCCGCACCACGCGGTCGGCTCCGTGCTTCGTCTTGGTGAAGACGATGGCGCGGGTGACCGGTTGCGTGGTGAGGATCGCGGCGAGCAGCGTCGTCTTCATGCTGCGGCCGCAGTGGCAGACCGCCTGTTCGATCAGCTCCGTGGTGGCTTTCGCCGGCGCGAGCTGAATTCGCACCGGATCCTGCAGGATCTGATCGGCTAACGCGGCGATCGGTCCGGGCATCGTGGCACTGAAGAACAACGTTTGCCGCTGTTCGGGAATCTTGTCGACAATCCGCTTCAGATCGGGCAAAAAGCCCATATCGAGCATGCGGTCGGCTTCGTCCAGAACGAAGATTTCCACTTGGGTGAGATCGATCCAGCCTTGCTGCATCAGATCGCACAGACGGCCGGGCGTGGCGATGAGGATATCCACACCGCGCGACAGGGCCGCGGTTTGCGGACGCTGGCTGACGCCGCCGACGACGACGGTGTGCCGCAATCCAGTTTGATGAC
>DASRYX010000187.1:0-2176 GCA_035686985.1 Planctomycetaceae bacterium
GCGGCGTGGCTCGCCTCGCAGTTTCCGCGCGCGCCGCACGTGCCCTCACTGGCGATGTACGGTCTGGTTCTCGCCGCGTGGCAAACGCCGTGATGGTTCACTCCGCATGCAGACCCGCACTGATGCGAAAGGTGTGACCATCGGGATGGACCAGTCCCATCTCGCGCACGCCCCACGGAAAATCGGTCGGCGGCCACGACACGATCATCCCATGTTGCAGGGCAATGGCGTGCACCGCGTCGACTTCACCGGGGCTGGTCAGCCACCAACTCATCCACACGCCGCCCGTGGATTCATCGCGCACGCCTTGCAGGCGGGTTGTTCCGCGTGAACCTTGCGCGCCACGACAATGAAAGATCTCGAAGTCCCCCGCGCAGACACTGCCGAACGTCGCCGGGCCGTGCGAATTGACGACGGCTCCGTGCGGCATCATGCCGCTGGCGTTCCAGGTGAAACCGCGTTTCCAACCGAGTTTCTCGAACCATTCGATGCTGACGGCAATGTCGGCGACATTCAGAATCGGTGTCAGGCCGGTGAGTTTCATCAGACATGACTCCCTTGCGAGGCTCCAGCGGATCGAGATCGCCGTCAGCATAACCATCCGGATGGTTCAGTCGCAGTCTCCCCGCGTCACCACCCGGTACCTTGGTTCGTTCGACACATCCCCCTATGATGCCTGCGGGGGTGGGTTGTGACGGTGACAGAGGTGGAACAGGAGCAGACGTGGCAGGCACGCCTGGCGGGCCAACTGGTGCGCTGGAAGCTGCCACTGCTCGTGATCGCGCTGGTCCTGGGGGGCGTGGCGTTCTGGCCGGCGCAATTCCTGCACCTCGATGAATCCATCGAATCCTTCTTCGCGCCGGATGATCCGCTGCTGCGCGATTTCCTGGAAAGCAAGGCCTGCTTCGGCGGCGATGAATTGCTGCTCGTCGGTTACGCCGATGCCGACGCGCTCGATGACGAACATCTCGCGAAGATGCGCGAATTCGCCGACGAACTGTCCGCCGTGCCGGGGATCAACGCCGCGGCAACGCAGCACCTCGCAGCGATGCTGCAACCCGACGGCATCGCCGCCCGGACGATCATGCGGTTCCCGTCGGTGCGGGAACAAGTGATCGAGTTCTCGGAGAACGTTCTTATCAGCGACGATCGCCAGACCGTCGGAATCGTGCTGCGATTGCTGCCCGAAAAATCGGCTCCGGTCCCGCGGATTGAAACGTTCCGCACGGTCCGGCAACTCGCAGCGGCTCACGATCCGCCTGCCTTTGTCGCCGGCGAACCGCTGCAGGTGCACGACATGTTCCGCTATGTCGAACAGGACAGCTTTCTGCTCGGCGCCTCATCGTCAGCCCTGTTGATCATTGTGATCCTGATTCTGTTTCGCAGTTTCCGCTGGGTCGCGCTGCCGTTGCTGGTGGTCCATCTGTCGCTGGTGTGGACGCAGGCGTCGCTGTACGTCGCCGATGTTCCGCTCAGCATGGTCAGCTCGATGCTGACCGCGCTGGTGACGATCATCGGCATCTCTGTTGTGATGCACATGACGGTGACCTACCGCGAATTCCGTGAAGTCATGGACCGCGAGACCGCCTTCCGGAAAAGCACGGTGGCGCTCGCCGAGCCGATCTTCTGGAATGTCGTCACGACGATGATCGGCTTTGCCTCGCTGCTGTCGAGCACAGTCGCGCCGGTTCGCAGCTTTGGTCTGATGATGACCGTCGGTTCGGGAATGGTCCTCGTCGCCTCAATGATGGTGCTGCCGGGCGGAACATTGCTCGGGCGGTGGGACGCCGACCCGCGACCGACGCCGTCGGAACACCGGCTGGTCGCAGCACTGCATCGCCTGACCGCGTGGCTCGACCGGCATCATTGGCCGCTGCTCATCGCTAATGCGCTGGTGCTGATCATCGGTTCGTTCGGCCTGGCGAAGCTCACGATCGAAACCGACTTCAGCAAGAACTTCCACAGCAGCAGTCCGATCGTGCAGGCCCTCGAATTCTTTGAAACAAAGCTCGGCGGTGCGGGCAACTGGGAGGTGAACTTCGCGGTGCCGGAGGATCTCAGTTCCGAGACGCTCGACAAAGTCCGCAAGCTGACCGAAGAGTTGCGGGCGCTCGAAATGCCCGACGGTACAAAACTCACGAAAGTCGTCTCGCTCGCCGACGGCATCGATTTCATC
>DASRYX010000188.1:0-28050 GCA_035686985.1 Planctomycetaceae bacterium
AACCGCTTGTAGCCGTGCTTGAAGGGCAAGCCATCAATGAACTGCACACAGCTCGCGACGGTCTCACCGCCCTGCAGATGGGCGATGTCCATTCCTTCAATACGTCGCGGTGGCTCGGAGAGTTCGAACACCTTCTGCAAACCACGCACGCCGCGCTTCGGGTCGATCTGAAAGACTTCCGGTTGGGCATGAGCACGCAAATCGCCGCGCAGATTCAAGTTTTCCAGCGCAGTGATCTGATCACGCAGCCGGGCGGCTTTCTCGAACTTCAGCTCCTTCGCCGCGGTCGCCATTTCCTCGCGTAGCTCTTTGAACAAGCGTTTCTTTTTACCGTCGAGGAACATGATCAATCGGCGGATGTCCCGACGGTAATCCTCTTTGCTCACTCGCAGATTACACGGGGCGGTGCACTGCTGAATGCTGGCGAGCAGACACGGCCGGAACCACCGCCAGCGCTCGTCATCGGGATCGATATCGAGCGTGCAGTTGCGAAAGCGGAAGATTTGCTGCAGCACCGCCATCGCACCGCGGAGCTTCTTCGCGCTGGTAAACGGGCCGTACAACTTTGTCCCGCGCGGCCGCGGCTTGCGGGTAAAATCCACACGGGGAAACGGTTCCCGCACATAGATCTGCAGATACGGTAACGTCTTGTCGTCTTTGAGTTCCGTGTTGAAGCGCGGCTGCACATCTTTGACGAGCCGCGCTTCGAGCAGCAGCGCATCGACTTCGCTGTCCGTCGTGATGAAGTCGAGGTCGCAGATTTCCGGGACAAGGTCGCGCGTGCGGATGTCGGTCAGCGCGGGCTTCGTGAAATAGCTGCCGGCGCGACTGCGGAGATTCACCGCCTTGCCGATGTAGATCACGCGGCCGCGGGCATCTTTCATGAGATACACGCCGGGCTTGGGCGGAAACGTTTTGACCTTCTCGCGAGGATCGACCGGTTCCGGCACGGCGTTCGGGGATGGCGCTTCCTTGGCCATATCGCTTAGAATCCGGGGGCTCCGCCGCTGCGGTTCCCACCACCCGCGGGAGCCACGGGAACAGGTGCGGGTCGCGGCGCGGCCGGCATGGGAGCGGCTGTGCCTGCCGAGGTCCCATATAGGAATGCGCGGCGGGTGGCGTAACGAATCGGGAAGGACGACCACGTCGTGTTGGGATACGGGCTGACTGAGTCGCCGACCACTTCAAACCGGCCGTCAAAGGAGTGCGGCGTCGTGGGCAGAGCGCCGACCTGAATTCCAAGATCATATCGTGCCAGCGACTTCTCACTGACGTACTGCGTGAATCCCAGCCATTGCCGGTCGGGCGCGGCGATATTGAACAGGTTCGCCCGTTCGGGTTTGAAACCGAGGAATTCGCGGGGCAACGGCGCGGTGTGCAACGCCGTCAGCAGAAACGCCATTGTCACGTAACCGGTGGCGACCCCAAAGGCGTAGCGCCCGACCGTGTCGATGAACCCGGGCACCTGAATATACGTAGGAACCATGCGTTCGGTCCCCATGCGGAAGGCAAAGACCAGGCCGATGAACAGTCCGACCAGCGCAACCATGTCCCAGCGATCGGTCCAGTCGCTGTAGGCGCGAGTGAGGAGGAGTGCCACCGGTTCAAAGAACGCCATGGCGATCAACCCGGCGAACAGGACCGACAAAAACGTCAGCCCCGCGTTCCAGGCCCCGTCATTGGAGACCATGAACGCCACACCGGCAACAATCGCAAGCAGGATAAGATCGATCATGGAGGGGCTTAGTGTTAAGGGCTAAGAGCTAAGGGACAGAGAGGATTTTGAGCAGAGTTTCTGGCTCTTAGCCCTTAGCTCTCAGCCCTGAGCCATATCACTTCACGACTCGCAACAATTCGTCGAGCGAGGTAATGCCTTTGACGACGAGTCGCAGGCCCTCTTCTTTCATGTACAGCATGCCCCCTTTGCGGGCTTCGGCTTTCACGGTCGACATGCTTTGCTTTTCGCGAACCATGTCCCGGACGCGATCATTGATGACGAACAGCTCGTAAACACCCATCCGGCCGAGATAACCCAGCCCGTTGCACGTCGGACAGGTCCCTTCCGGATTCTTCGGCGGTCGGAAGAACTTGTCAACTTTTTCCGCGGGTAACCCGGCCCGCTGAATCTCGTCGATGCTCGGCTTGTACGCCTCTTTGCAGTCGGTGCACAGCTTCCGCACGAGCCGCTGCGCGAGGATCGCCGAGATGGAATCCGCCAGCAGGAACGGTTCCACGCCGAGGTCGATCAGCCGCGACAAGGCGGTGATGCTGTCGTTGGCGTGAACCGTGGAGAAGACCATGTGACCCGTGTTGGCGGCCTGGCAGGCGATTTTCGCGGTTTCGCCGTCGCGCATTTCGCCGATCATCACCACATCCGGGTCCTGCCGCAGAATGCTGCGAAGCGCGGTGGCAAACGTCTGCCCGGCTTTGGTGTTGATCTCGATCTGGGTGACGTTCTCCATCTTGTATTCGACGGGGTCTTCCACCGTGATGATGTTCGTCTCGTACGCATCGATCTGTTTGAGCGCGGCGTACAGCGTCGTCGATTTACCGGCCCCGGTGGGACCGCAGACGACGAACATCCCGTGGGGTTGCTGAACCACGCTGGCAATGGAATCGTGCAGTTGCTTGCGCATCCCGAGTTCTTCAAGCGACTTGACCGAAGCGCTCTGATCGAGAATACGCAGCACCATCTTTTCGCCGATTTGCAGTCCCTGAGACGCCACGCGGAAGTCGATCTCGCGACCTTCCATTTCGGCGCGGAAGCTGCCGTCCTGCGCTTTACGCCGCTCGGTGATGTCCATCGCCGAGAGGACCTTGAAGATGTTGACGATCGCATCGCCGGTGTTGCGGTCGAATGGCTCGGCGGGATACATCACGCCGTCGATGCGCAGTCGCACCGACGTTTCATCTTCTTTGGGCTCGAGGTGCACGTCGGTCGAACGCCGCATGATCGCGTCGTACAGCAATTCCTTCGCTGCCATGTATCCTTTCGAGTTTTCGACCTGGCGTGAACGATCGACCTCACCGGCACCTTTACCCTGCTTGCCGATCAGCCGGATCGGCGGACCGCCGACGTGGCCGGTTTTGTCTTTGCCGCTGACATTGATGCCCAGCCGCGCGAGCATCCGGTTCGCAACCGATTTGATGTGCCGCGGCGTTAAGACCTTCCCCGATTCCGGCACGCGCTGGTTGCGCTCATTCACATACAACGCCATCGGCACGGCATAGCCGGTGGTCATGACCAGAAACGCCAGCATGAATCCGGGGCAGCAGAGCGCGAGTACGAACGCGGCCACTCCGGACAGCAGCACGACTCCGTTCCAGAAATCCTGGCGCACTTTCAGGCCGCCGGCGTCTTCATCAATCCATCGGGCCGTCCACACCCACAGCAAAAACAAGCCGATCAGATAACCCAGCTTCGTGTAGCTGAAGTAAAAGCCAGCGAGATCTTGGCGATCGAAATAGGAGCCACGATAGAAGCCTTGGGGTGCGGGCGGATAGTCCGTCGGGGATCCACTGAGAGCGATCGGTGCCGCTGCGGCTGGTGTCGGCGCACCTCCGTCCGCCGGCGCATCCTGCGCACGAACGCCCACGGACGCAAATCCGGCGATGACGAGGAACAGCGCTGCTCCCCACCGCATCGGTAACCGAAGGCCCATTCACTGCGCTCCATCCCCAGACAACTCCGCCACCACGGCAATGAGTTTCCGCAGCGATCAGTCGTCTTGTCTGGCGTGTTTCGGATTGTATCGCCCGCACAGGGTTAGTGACAAATGTTCGCTGCCCTGATTCCGCGCCATGATAAAAGTCGCCTCTGTGACGAACCGCACCGGCAATCGTTCCCAGGATCGCCGATTTTCTGTCACCACCAGACAGAATTGCACACTGGTGGGTGACGCGGGTCTTGCACTTTTCCCATCCCGTGGTGATCCTGCCCACAATCCTGTAAAGGAGACGTCCGATGACCGGCACGGCGAGCGCTCACACAACTTCCGACGCGGATCTCTGGACGGATGTGTGCCGGGGTGATGTTACGGCGTTCGAGACCGTGGTCCGCCGGCATCAGTCGGCCGTGGCCGCTGTCGCCTTTGCGCTCTGCGGCGATCGCAACACCAGCGAGGACATCGCGCAGGAGACCTTCTGGATCAGTTGGAAAGATCGCGACTCGCTTCAACAGCCAGATCGCTTGCGCGCGTGGTTATGCGGTATCGCGCGCAACTTAACACGGCAGTCTCTCCGCTCCCGACCACAACGAACAACGACGCTGGGAATTGATCCGGAAGCATCGCACTTCGATCCGGAAACGTCCGCCATCTGCGAAGAAGAGGAAGACCTTGTCTGGCGAAGTCTCGAAGAGATTCCCGAGACGTACCGCGAGCCGCTCGTGCTGTTTTATCGCGAGCAGCAATCGGTGGCGGAGGTGGCCAGCGCGCTGGATGTGAGCGTCGATGCCGTCAAGCAACGCCTGTCGCGCGGCCGCGCGATGCTCCGGGAACAAGTCGAGCATGTGATTGAAGGGACTCTGCGCCGAACGCGACCGGGTGCGGCGCTCACTGTCGCGATCATGACCGGGCTGGCATCGCACAAAGCCGCGTGGGCCGCGACGGCCTCAGCGACAGGCGCAACGCTCGGCAAAGCCGCGACCGTAAGCAGCGTGGGAGCGATCGCCGGGCCGGTAATCGGCGCTGCCGGTGGACTCGCCGGCGCGTGGCTCGGAACATGGATTCCGTCGCAGATGGCGGCGACAAACCGTGAGCGCGAATTTATTCGCCGAGCAGGGCTACGAATCCTGCTGATTTCGCTGCTGTTCACGCTGGGAATTCTGCTGACGAATCTGCTGCCGCTGGTTCTGCCCATGTCGCGGTTGCTGATCACGCTGATCGTAATCGGGAATGTCACGACCACGGCAGCGTTCATCATCTGGATCTTCATGGGGGCCGCGCGCATGAACCGGCAACTGCGCCAACTCCGTGCGGAAACGCCTCCGGGCACGGATGAAAACAACACGGCGATGCGCCGCAACGTAAAGGCGATCTGTCGCCGATGGCGCGGGCGTGTGTGGCAGTCCTCATGGAAGCTGTTCGGACTGCCGCTTATCGATATTCATGTGAGCGATCCCCAACCAGCGGCGGTTCAAACGAATCCGCTCATTCCCCCAACTCCGCGCTGCGCACTGGGCTGGATTGCCATTGGCGATGAGGCGCGGGGAGTGCTGCTGGCCCTCGGAAACAAGGCCTATGGCGGCATTGCCTTCGGCGGTATCGCAGTGGGCGTGATTGCCTGTGGGGGCATCGCGGTGGGTGGCTTGGCCCTGGGGGGTATGGCGTTCGGCATTATCGCCTTCGGTGGCGGCGCTGTGGGGGGACTCGCACTCGGTGGAGTCGGCCTGGGGTATCAAGCCGCGGGCGGATTAGCCGTGGCGTGGGATGTCGCCGTGGGAGGACTCGCCCTGGCTCAGCACGCCGCGTTTGGTGGTTGTGCGATGGCTCGCGATCTGGCTGTCGGCGGCGCCGCACAAGCCCTCCACGCGAACGATGCCGTGGCCGAAGCGGTCCTGCTCAATCATCCACTGAAACGGGGCATGGATTGGTACACAGAGCACAATGCGCTCATGATCGTCGTGATTCTCGTCATCTCCTTATCTCCCACACTGCTGTCGTGGCCCCTGCTTTACCGCCGGGCCACAACCGAGGAGCAACGGGCCGATGAGACCGCTTCGACAACCGCGACGTCGGCGACCTGACCGGATTTGTCGGTGATGCCAGCCCGAAAAGTTCCTGATTTACCCACACTCCCCCCTTGTCGGACGCTGCTTTTCGGCCGATACTGATCCTGAAGTTTGGGTTTTGGATCCGTCGCAGGGGTGACGATAGGATCAGGAACTGTGCAGACGCAAACCGACGATGGACTGTGGGACGTTCTGGAGGGGAGCAAACTCCTCACCGCGGAACAGTTGTCGGCAACGAAGCAGGCCGTCGAGTCCGCCAGCACGATTCCTTCCGCCAAAGCCGTTCTGCGGAGCCTCGTCTCTCGGCAGTGGCTGACTGCATTTCAGGCCGAACGGCTCTATCAGGGCCAGGCACGCGGCTTTTTCTACGATCATTATAAGGTCGTCGATGTTCTCGGCCTCGGCGGCATGGGCTGGATCTACCAGGCGGTCGACACCCAGACCGGGCAACTGGTCGCGCTCAAGTCGATGCGGCAGGATTTTCAGCGCGATCAGGGCATGCTCGCCCGTTTCCAGCAGGAAGCCAATGTTGGCATGCGGCTCGAGCATCCGCACATCGCGCGGACGTATTCGCTGGGAACCGCGGGCGGGTTGCCGTATCTGACGATGGAACTCGTCGCCGGTCCCAACTTGCAGGAATTGCTGCACTACGAGGGCCGTGTTCCCTGGGAACAGGCGTGTGAACTTGGACGACAGATCGCGCTGGCCCTGGAATACGCGCATCGCCGCGGCGTGATTCATCGCGATGTGAAACCGCAAAACGTGCTGGTCGATCCCGAGGGGCAAGTCCGACTGCTCGACTTCGGCCTGTCGATGTTCCAGGAAGGCGAGACCGGGGCCGAATTCTCGTTCGCCATGATTTTCGGACACGAAAGTGTCGGTACTTGGGACTTCGCCGCTCCGGAACAGATCCGCGACAGTCTCGCCGCCGATGCGCGATCGGACATTTACAGTCTCGGCGGAACCCTCTTCGCGATCATGACCGGTTTCAGCCCGTGGGATGGGCATGACCGGGCGACCGTCGTGCAGACGAAACAGTTGCGGTCCGTCCGCGAGTTCGTGCCGGACATCCCCGCCGCTGTTGAAGAAATCATCGCCAGGATGGTCGCACCGAACCCGGAAGACCGCTTTGCCACCGCTGCGGAAGCGGCCGCGGCGCTGGCGAAATGGGCGAAACCGGCGCCGATCAAGTTTGATTTCCCGCAGGTTCTGCGTGATCGGAAAAAGCTCGCCGATCAGAAGATGGCCAACATGCCATCGAGCCGGTCCGCGGCGGCGATTGCCGGACGGTCCACCGCACGGCCCGGACAAGTCAGCTCCGTAGCGATGCGCACGCTGAAAGACCATCGCGCCGGGACACCGGATCGTCCCTCCTCGGAGTTCACGCTGGGCGATCCGCTTCCAGGAACACCGGTCCGCATTGCCGGGCGGGCGCTCACATGGGATGAAGAATCGACCGACAACGCCCCGGCTTCATTAATCCTGAAGTGGGGAACACTAACCATCCGCATCCCCGCGGAACGTCAGGAGTTGAGCGTCGGGCGCAGCGAAGCCTGCGATCTGCAAGTTTTGGAATCAGCCGTCTCCAGCCGGCACTGTCGACTGCATGTCGAAGGCCGGCAATGGTGGCTCACCGATTTGAAAAGCCGGAACGGCACACGCGTGGGCGGTAAGCCGGTGCAACGTCACGCGCTGCAATGCGGCGACGTCATCGATATCGGCAGCTCGCAGCGTTTCCAAGTCATTTCGCTCTTCGGCGTGTCGGCCGCCGCACAGGCTGTGGCTCGACCGGACTCTCGCCGCAACCGGACGCTTCTGCTCGTCGCCGCCACAGTCGCAACCATCGCGCTGATCGCCGCCGCGACGTTTTTGCTTTTGCAGTGATGCAGAAATGAAAACACCGTGGCGATAAGCCACGGTGTTTCAATGAGTTTTGGAATGAGCCACCGGTCGGATTCGAACCGACGACCTACGCTTTACGAAAGCGTCGCTCTGCCAGCTGAGCTACGGCGGCAAGGTGTGTTGATGATAGCCAAAATGACTGTCAGGGCAAGGTCATCGCATTTGGATGATCAAACACCTGCCATCAACCACTTCATCACAGTGTGTCTGCGATGAGAGTCACCAGATCAGCACTAGTTCGTTTCAGCGGCTTCAACGACTTCGGCGGGCGTGACGTTGATCCGACGGCCATCCTGATCGAAGTAGACGTGCCCGTCCACCAGTGAGAACAGCGTATAATCACGCCCCATGCCGACGTTCCGGCCGGGGTGCCACTTCGTTCCGCGTTGACGGATCAGAATGTTACCGCCGATGACGAATTCGCCGCCGAACTTCTTAACGCCGAGCCGCTTACCAATGGAATCCCGGCCGTTTCGGCTGGAACCCTGTCCCTTCTTATGCGCCATCTTCCGCCTCGGTCCCTCTAAAGTCGACGTGATCCGCCCCGTCCAGCGGACGCGCGGAAACGGGCATTGTGGCGAAAAGGTGGACTGACTTCAAGTCCACTAGCGATAGATCCAGACCGGCTGGGTCGCCGCGTCGGTCTGCAGGCGGATTTCCGGTTCGCGCTGATTGAGCTCGTCGCCCGGACGCCAGTACTTCATCTGGATCGTCTTCCACTGCACGACTTCGGCTCCGTCCGGTCCGGGGACTTTGCGGAATCCGTTAGAGAAACCGGTCAGATAAACCGTGTAATGGTCCGCCGCTGGGTCCAGATTCGTCCACGTCGCGATGCCTTGAATCACTTTCTGATCGGGTGACCCAGGTTCTGCTGCCGCGGGGAGGTCCGTCACCACGCCGACGGTGCTCTTGTATGATGTTTTTTCGCGCTGATTGATCGCGGCGACCGCTTCGGGCAACACCTGATCCTGATAGACTTTCGGCTCTTCAGTGTCCGTTGTCACGATGGTGAAGACCGGGATGAACTGCGGCGGGATCACCGGGGCATCCAGCTCATTCACCGGGGCGTTCGCCACGGCGCGATTCGCCAGCTTCCGGTTGATCGCGCGATAAGCGATATACCAGACATATTGCGGCCGCTTCTTCCCTGTGACGGGGTCCGTCAGCTCAATGACAATCTGACGCATCGGCTTGAAATGCACTTCCATCGCCCAGAGTTCCGGCTGGGCCGAAAGCTCTTCCCCGGAGACCGAGGCGAGAACCGTATATTCGCCGTACCGCGGCGACTGAGCCAATGACAGCGCCGGCATCATCAACACGGCGGCAAGACAGGCCGTCATCGGCCGGAAGACGCTTGGCAACATAAACTTACGCTTTCTCGGAAGAGGCGGCCCGATGCGCGGACGACGGCTCATCTCTCTCAATCGACCACTTCTCTACTACGGCCACCGTAAGATTTTCGCACGGCACAAGTCAAGAAAAAACTGTGCAACTTGTCTTGATGGAAGAGGTTACGCGACCGGCCCCGCGAGAACCGGGAAATCCGGCGTGGCAGGGGTCGGTTTCAGTATTGATCCGCCGTCGACAGAAGCCGCTCGACGGCATCCGCGCGCTGTGCGACCTCGACAACGCTGCGGCGGATTTCCTCGGCATCGACCGTCGCTCGAGGATAGCTGTCGACCATCGTGAAGACGGCTTCGCCGTTGCAGTCCTCAACGCAGAGCGCACCGTGCAGGATTTCGCCGTTCAGCTTCAATGCGGTTTCAAAGTATTTGGGATCGGCCTTGCCGCAGACGCTGCGAATCCGCAGGAGGCGTTCGGCGACGGCGTGGCCAGTACTTTCGACGAACACGGTTTGCTTACGGCCGTTGACGAAGGAGAGGTCGACCTGGAATCGTTCGCCGACTTTCTTCCAGGTAATGCCGCGGGAGTTGGCGAAGGCGTCCCGCACCAGCGTCTCCAGATCTGCCACTTCTCCGAGCACGGCCCGCAAGAGATGAGCCGCAGCGATAGCATCAACCGGACGATTCCCCGCGGCTTTCGACAGCAGGCAGAACAGGCACTCCGCCATTTCCAGCGGGAGTGATTTACACCACTGCTTGGGATTCGGCACCGGATCATGCTGGGACGCCTGAATCACATCTTTGGCCGACTTCTGCGGAAATGGCAGCCTCCCGGTCAGCATCTCGAAGTAGCACACTCCGAGCGCGTATACGTCGGACGTCGGCGACGCGGGATGCCCCTGAAACAGTTCGGGGGCCATGTACGCCGGAGTGCCGACGAGATCGCCGACCGCCTCCGCACCATGCATGTGTACGCGGTTCGCTAAGCCGAAATCGGCGACTTTCGGCACCCCCTGATGCGTCATCAGCACGTTGTCGGGCTTGAGGTCGCGATGCAGAATCCCGGTGGTATGTGCCGCGGCGAGCCCCTCGGCGATCAAAGCGGCAATCGATGTCGCCCGTTCCGGGGTCAGCGGTCCGGATGAACGAATCAGATGGCCTAGCGACTGCCCGGCAATGAACTCCGTCTCGATGTAATGAAATCCGCGGACTTCACCAATCGCGTGGATGGTAATGACGTTCGGATGATTCAACGCCGCGGCGGCACGGGCCTCGTTGCTGAAGCGCGAGAGGTAATCGGGATTCGTCACCGCCAGTCGCGGCGGTAGAATCTTCACCGCGACCGAACGATGCAGCGCCTGATGTCGAGCGAGATAGACCCGCCCCATCGCACCGGCACCGATCAGCTTCTCGATGCGATAGTCATCGAAATCGGTGCCGATCAGCGCATCGACTTCCACGGCATCGGCCGCGGACAGGCATTGCTGATGCACGTTGCCAATTGGCACCAGGCACCCACAACTCGGACATTTGCGCTGATCGGATTGGGCAACGAACGATTCCCCGCAACTTGTGCAGAAAACCGCGGCGAGAAGTTGTGTCCGCTGGCCCGGACCGGCATCAGTAGACATGAATCGGTGGCAACCTGAAACTTCGCAAATTGACCGACGCTGTCCATCAGTCTACAGTGGAATCATTCCGTGAGACAGTCCTCCATCGCGGCTGAAGTTGAATCGGCGAACACCGTCAGCGATTCCCCTGAGACTGCCCTGGACCGTAGCTGCGAGCCCTCCATGTCCGACGCCGCGCCCCTCGCGACCTCTCTGCTTGATCCCGCGGCGATTGAAGCCCCACCAACACCACTCGCGATCACCGACTTCGTCGACGACGAACCGCTGCAAACCAAGCCGAAACGACTGCCCGGCCCGGGACTGCCGGAAGCGTGTGCGTGGAGTTTTGGCGTCGTTTTCGCGCATATCGTGTCGAGCCTGCCCCCGCTGATTCTGATCGGGATTCTGCTGGCGGCCAGCGGCATGCGTCCGGAAGCACTCACGAACATCGAAAATCTTGCGCCGAGCCATCTGCTGATCCTGCTCGGCGGTGATCAATGGATCTTTGTGCTGCTGGTCGTGGCCGCCGTGGCCGTCCGTTGGGGTCGTGCGACAACGTCGCGGCTCAACCTCACACCGCTGCGGCCGCTGCATTTCGCCTTGATTGCCGGGATGGTGCTGCCGCTGAGCATCGTCGCCGGTGAAGTCTATCGCGTTGTGGATCTCGCGTGGCAACCGCTGCTGCGGCAGTTCCCCGTACTTGAAGCGCTCGACGCGTCCAATGCGGTCGAGCTTCTCGCAAAGGCGTCCAACGCCGGTTCATTGCCCGTAATGCTGCTGATCATTGCCGTCGCTCCAGCGATTTCCGAGGAGCTGGTGTTTCGCGGAATGGTCGGCCGCGGTCTCGTCGCGCGATGGGGCGTCATGATCGGCGTCTCGATGAGTTCGCTGATGTTTGCGGCGGTGCATCTTCATCCGGTGCATGCCGCGGCCGTGTTGCCGATCGGTTTCGTGCTGCACCTGGCGTATCTCACTACGCGCAGCTTCTGGGCTCCGGTGCTGCTGCACTTTTTGAACAACGCCTGGGCGACCATCGCGACCCGCCTGCAGGACGGCGACGCCATGGAAACGATGAAGGAACCGACGAGCGGACTGTTGCTGCTGGCGTCAGGCGTGGCGATTGCGGTTCTCGGAGCGATGCTCTATCGCACGCGGATTCGGTACTGGCTGCCCGATGGAACCGAATGGGATCCCGGCTATGTGACCGCGGAACGTCCGCCGGCGGGATTGGCGACGTACCGTGCTTCCGCTTCTGAAAGCGGACGTTCCCTGGCGATCTCCGCGATCGTCTGGATCTCCTTCGCGGTCACATTCGCTGCGGAAATCGCCGCCGCCCGGTGATTTTGTCCTGCTAAGCCGCACTGTTTTACACTTCGGCAAACTCTCGCCAGACCCGCTGATGCCGGGCAACTTGCGGAAAACCGGCGTGCGATTTCCATCGTCCCCGCTGAGTCTTCGCTCAGGATGTAGAGTTCCCTGGGACTCTTTCTGTGTGGAGATGGTGCGCCATGAGGTTCTTGCATTGCAGCCTGGCGGGTTGGCTCGGATTGATGACAACAGCCGCCTGTGCGGCACCGCCCACCAAAATGCTGGAACTGGAACTCAACGGCCGCAAACACCGCGGGGCCGTCGTATCGCATAGCGGGAACACCGCCTGGTTTCTGGAACGGGACGGCCGGTTGATGCCGCTCGAGGTCGACAAAGTCGGCGAGTTCAAGGACGCCGGTCGCTTCCGGCCGTTCTCCACGATGGAAGTCCGTGAGCACCTCGCCGGAGAACTCAGCCGCGACTTCCAGATTGCAATCGCCGGGAGCTACGTCGTCGCTGGTCCGCCGCAATCGGTCGAGCGGATGGCGCCGCTGTTCGATCAGCTGTACCGTGACTTCATGGTCAGCTTTGCAGCGCGGGGTTTTAAGATCCGACCGCCGGAAACGCCGCTAATCGCCGTGATCTTCCCCGACCGGCCGAGCTTCGAGAAATACTGCCATGCGGAAGGCGTTCGTCCGCAGCCGGGATTGCGCGGGTTCTACATGCCGCTGTCGAATCGGGTCGCCTTGTACGATTCCGCTCGGGCCGGCAGTGAGACAGCCACTGCGCTCGACGCGACGATTCTTCATGAAGCCACGCATCAGGTCGCTTACAACGTCGGCATTCACTCCCGCATCGGGTCGACGCCGAAGTGGGTCGTCGAAGGACTCGCGACGGCCCTGGAGCGCGAAGCGATGCGGACCAACGATCGGCACGGGTCGGTGATGTCCCGCATCAACCCGGAACGCTATGCGTGGTTTCAGCGTTTCCGCAAAGAACGCCGGTTACCGCGGTCGCTGGGAATGTTCGTCCAAAGCGACGGCGGCTTCGACAGCGCCACGCTCGATGCCTATAGCGAAGCGTGGGCGCTCACGTTCTTCCTGCTGGAAACCCGCTCGGCGGAGTACGCCAAGTTCCTAACGACGCTGAACCAACGCGATCCGATGAAACCATACCCGGCGGAAGAACGCCTCAAAGACTTTCAGGCCGCCTTCGGTCGCGACCTCGTCATGCTTGAGGCGCACTTCCTGCGTTTCTATCAGGATCTGCCGACCGCAACCGCCTCGCGATAAGTCGTGCGACCCACACTCAGAACAGCACGACGCAGTGGTTGACCCACGCGAAGCCGGCGGCCCAGATGAGCAAGACGGTCGCCACAGCGGAGATCTTCCAGAACGGTTTTCCGCGGCCGTGTGTCAGCCGTGCCCCCTTAGCACCCATGAGTACCGCGAGCGGAATCGCCAGCAGCGCGAGAACCAGTCCGCTGGCGACCATCAATCGCGATTCCTGCATCTGCCCCCGATAAATAGTGAAGAACTGGGCACGCGTCTGCGGAGACAACTCGAGCCGTTTCCAGACGCGGTACATTGGCGCGGTGACCGCTCCCAGATCGCGTGTTTCGGTTTCGACATACCGATCGGTCACCACGGAATTGGCGAGGTTGCTGACCCACCCCATCTCACGCGGACGGAGAGCGCGAGAGCGGACCACGCTCAGAAAATCGTCGGCGACAAGCGACTGAATTTGCGGCTCCAGCGCGATGTCGGCCTCCAGTTCCGTCGCAAAGAGCGCGCTCGGCAAAACAATGATTCTGGCGTCCCCGTTCTGGCTGACGGTCTTCTCGACCTTCGCCGGGACCCAAGCCGGGCCCGTCACCGCTGTGAGATCATGCGCCGCAGAAATCGGCGTCGGGCGGTCGACAGGGATCAGGGCATCAGCAGGCCGCAGATCATTTGCGGTCGTCTCCGCGGCGACAACCGTTGTCGACGGGACTGCCAGATCACCGTGTGAGGGAACAATCTGCTGCATGGGGATGGCCGAGGGATCGACCGGCGTGGCGACCTGATGCTCGGTGTATCCCATGACCGGACCGTGAACGCGATGCGTCGTCGTTGCCGACACGCCGAAGAATAACAGCAGGACAACCGCGGCCGTTGCAACAGGCAGGAGAACCTTTCCTGCCTGAAGGATGCCCTTCCAGACGCGCTTGTCGGCGAACGAGGAGATCACCACGACGCTGCCGACCACCATGGCGATCAGTAGAAAACTCATCACGAACAGGCACAGCAATCCGAAGACGGGAACGGACATTTCCGGGGGCCCTTTTTCTAAGCCGCAAGCCGTGCGGAGGTGTCATTCGCCGATTGCCAAGGCGTCGCGATTTGGGCCGCGGCGTTGATCGCACCAGCCCAGACCACGGACTCCACAACAGGGAAGCCGAGCACGAAGTGCGACACCCAGCCATAGCCCGCGGCCCACAGCACCGGACCGAGCACCAAGCGGGCGTCACGGCGGAGATCGAGCGTCGAAGACCACGACTGAGTCAGCATCATCAGACTGAAATAACTCAGAAACGCGGCCAACGTGGGACGGCCCTGGACCCAGAGATCGATCGGACCAATGTCGTGGGATTGTCCTCTGGTCCCCGCGATGGTGATCTGCAGGAACTCATACAGTCCGTGTGCGACGGCTCCCATTAGCGCCCCCAGCACGACCGCCTTGCCCGTCGACCATCGCTTCGCCCCGATGTAGATCCGGGCACTGACCAGGGCCACACTGGCGATCATCGACACCAATGCCGAGTAGACGACGTTCGGCCCGTCAACCGAGGCCCCGTTGACTAGGGAAGATGTCAGATACCATCCCGCGACCGTCAGCACGGCGGCGGCGACGGCGGCGGTGAGCGTCGATGCCGCCCATGCTTCTGCCCGCGTCCAGGTGATGTCGCGCGGACCGGCGGCTGGTGTCAGCAAACGCTTTTTCGGTTCACCGGTATCGAAGAGATACCGCAGGCTGATAATCATGCCGATGCCGAAGGCGACGATCCACGCCGGGGAAGGTGCATCGTTACCGCGAGCCGATTTAGTGAATAAGACGAACAAGACAATCCCCACGATCCACCAGGTGGCCCGGCTCGATGACTGTGATTGACCCGCTGCGGAATTCGCGTTCTCTTTTTTCCAGGAATCACGCCGTGCGCGATGCGTGTCCTTCGCCGTGCGGGCGGTGTCGCCTTCCGCGCGAGGCCCTGACTGCGACACCGGCAGCACGTTGACGAACGCGGTCTCCGGCAGGACTTCTCCCCCCGGCACGCCCTGCAGCTCGCGCCGAAACGCCGCCACAGACGGCGTCCGCTTTGTGGGATCTTTCTCCAAAGCACGCGAAATGACGAGCCGCAATTTCACCGGTAGCAGCGACAGATCAGGCCGCGCGGAGAGGTGTTTCATCAGAATCTCGGCCGTTGTCTCTCCATCGAACGGTAATCGCCCGGTGACCATTTCGTAGAGCATCACAGCGAGGCTGTAGACATCGACTTCGGGCCCATACTGCCCCTTCGCCACTTCCGGGGCCATGTAGTAAACCGTGCCGACCGCTTCGGTGTGTTGGCCACGTCGGCCGCCACCCATTTGCTTGGAAAGGCCGACATCGCCGATCTTCACGTGCCCATTTTCGCGATAGACATTCGCCGGCTTCAGATCGCGATGAACGATGCCGCGGTCATGCAGAAACTCGACACCGTCGAGCAGTCCCTTCATCCAAGCGGTGACTTCGGCTTCAGGCAGACCCCGCGGAAACGAGCGGAGCACATCTTCGAGGCTCGCCCCGTTGATGTACTCCATAATGACCCAGTGATCGCCCTCGGCATCGGTGCGGACATCAAAGGTGGTGACGAGATTCGGGTGCTTGAGGTTCAGACATTGGCGAACACCGCGCAGTTCGGTGTCGAGATCATGTGTGAGCAGCTTGAGGGCGACTTCCTTCCCGGCATCACTGACGGCGTAATACACCTCGCCGAAGCCGCCGCGGTGGATCCCACGGCGAATCGTGTAGCCGTCAATCGGCCTGGCATCGGCAGAGTATGTAAATTTCATGGAACCGGTCCGCAACACGGGAAGTTCCTATCGTAACGCAAATGTGACCGGGATGGCTCACGAGCACGGCACGCGAAACCGCAGAGCGAGGGGGAATCCGCTTGCGGTTTCACGCCCCGTTACAAAGAAAACATTACCGATCCGCAACCGCGGCGGCGTCCACCGGTGCGGTCGAAAAGTACGCGTCGATCTGCTCGGTGAGGTTGCCGGGGGTCGTGTCGACCGCGGTTTCCACCGGAATCAGGTCGGTGAACTTTCCTTCGGCGTCCATGACCTTCTGCTTCACGTCAAGCTGCTTGTTCAGCTCATCGATCAGGCGGCGGGCATGACTCAGGTTGGAATCGTCGATCGCGAGGGTGCTGACGGTTTCCGCGGCGCGAATCGTCTCCAGGCGCGCTTGAAGCTGCTCGAGTTTGACTTCGAGGTCCTTCTTCGCCTGCATCATCCCGGTCAGTTTTTCCTGATTCGCGGTCAGATTCTGTTGCCGGGCCGCGAGGATCTTTTTGTCGGCGGCGAGAATCTCTTCCGCGGCTTTGAACCGTTCGAACCGCACGGAGAGATCACGCTTCACTTCGTTCTGCGTGTAGCTGCGACTGGCGTAAACGAACACTTGCTTGCCGGTGCCGAGGTCCGACCGCAGCGACAGGACCGCGTCCTTCTGCTTGCCAATCTCGGCGTCTTTCCGCACGATCGCCTGCTGCAGGTGTTCGACATCGACCTGCTGTTCGGCGATCACGTGCATGCACCGGCGGATATCCGGCACCAACTCTTCGACCAGATTCCGGGCCCGCGCGATTTCGAACTCGACGGGCACTTCGGCCTTCACGGCGTGCCGGATAGACGAAGCCCCGGTGCGAAGGTAACTGAATGCGTCGCGATGCCCAAACAACAGCCCACCGGCGGCCACGGCGATCGCGGAACCGATCAGAATTTTCTTCAGAAACATGACACAAACTCCTCACGGCGGGGAGTTTAGGTCGTCGTCCCCCGACGATCCCCGTCCCGCTCTTGTGAAGTTCTTCGCACGAGCGGGCGGGATCTTGGGAAGTTCCTGTCGGATTTTTCGATTTTCTCCAATCGGCGCGGGGCGCAGAACCGCAGTCGGTTAGCGCGGGAACTACTTCAGGTTCTTTTTGAAGAACTCGACGAAGTTGCGCCAGAGGATCCTCTCGACATCGGTGGACGAGTAACCGCGTTGCGACAGAAGGTCGCCCATCTTCTGCAGGTCGGCGATCGTTTCGAGGTCGGAGGGCGACTGTTCCTTGCCGAAGCCGCCATCGAGGTCCGAGCCGATGCCGCAATGGTTCGCGTTGCCGGCCATCTGGCAAATATGGTCGATGTGATCGACGATGTGATGCATCTGCACGGTCGACGGATCGGACACGCCGATCGTCCAGCCTGGGCGGATCATCCAGTTGTCGAAGGCCGCACCGATCACTGCGCCGCGCTCGATGAGGGCCTTGATCTGCTCGTCAGCGAGCTGTCGGTCCGCGTTCACGAGCGAACGGCAGTTGTGATGGCTGGCGATCATCGGTCCGTGGTAGACCTCAAGCGCGTCCCAGAACGATTGATCCGCAAGGTGGGTGACATCCAGGATCATCCCGCACTTTTCCATCTCGCGCAGGAGTTGCTTGCCTTCCTCGTTGAACCCACCGGTGCTACCGGTGCCGAAGCAGTACGGGCTGGGACCGTAGTGAGCCGGGCCGAGCAACCGCAAACCGGCGTCGTACCATTCAGGAATCTGGCTGGCCGAGAGAATCGGCGGACTGCCTTCCATACTGAGAACGTAGCCGAGCGGCTGCTCATCGCGCGACGGGCTGAGCCATTTCGCGACGTGATCGGTGAACGACTGCTTGTCGTGCAGTTCCCGCAGCACGCCTGATTGCACCATCGCCTTGTAGTAGGCGAGTTGTCCCATCGCCATGCCATAGGCGGCCTCGCGCGATTGCGGGAAGCTGAGCAGCTTGTCCTTGCGATGCAACCGCGGCAGCAGGGTGACGATCATTACGCCGACGTTGCCCCGCCGCAGTTCCGGCCAGGAAACCGTGCATTCTCCGGGGATGATGCCGGTAAACTGTCGCTCGAACTCGCGGATTTTGTCCACCGGCAGCATCAGGTTGCGCGTCCATTCGAGCGCATTCCACGCCATGTCGAGGTGGGCATCGAAAATCAGCGGATAAGCCATCGCGGAAGGTTCCTTGGCGGGATGTAAGGCGGGGTGTTGGGGAGCGTCCTGCCAAGCATAAACGACGCTGCATCAGAAACCCAGTGTCCAATCCCGACTCAAGGCGATGGTATACTCTGCAAACACGCAAATTGTTCAGTAATCTGGCTTGCCAAATGACACTGCCGACTCGCGACGAGATCAACGTCTTCGATTCGCTCGACGAACGTGTTGCATGTAGGAACTTTCTTGGAAAGACTCTCAACGACGCTGAGGCCTTATTCCGCGACAATGCCTTATTTTTTTCAGAAGATTTAATGTGGATGGGGCCGGTGGCATTTGGTTTTTACGTACCCGCCTACATTAGCTATCTCGAAAGCGATGCAGCGAATCACGACGCGGATGCAGTAAACTGCTTTCTTGGAGTACTTCAATATCGCGTGGAACATTATGCGAGCGATTTGATACCAATTGCCGCCCAGCTTGCTGCTGCTTGCAGATATGTTCTTGATCACTACGACAAATTCGAGTTTATTCTCGAAATCGACGGCGATCTACACCACCGACTGCTGTCTTTGGAAAAGAAGTTACAGGAACTAACCCACACCGGCGGTTGATTTCATCGCTTAAGAAGCCACACTGATGCTCTCGACATCGGTGGTCTGGCGGGCGACCATTTCGGCGTATTTCGACTGCCTTGCGAGCAGTTCGGCATGCGTGCCGGTTTCGAGAATGCGGCCGTCTTGCATCACGGCAATCAGGTTCGCCTGGCGGATGGTGCTGAGCCGATGCGCGATGACAAACGTCGTTCGCCCGCGCATCACGTCGGTTAATCCCGCCTGGATTTTCTGCTCGCTTTCGGTGTCGAGATTGCTTGTAGCTTCGTCGAGAATCAGCAGTAAAGGATCGGCGAGAACCGCTCGGGCCAGCGCCAGCCGTTGGCGCTGCCCGCCGCTGAGCTTTACGCCGCGCTCACCGATGATCGTGTCATACCCGTTCGGGAGACGCGTGATGAATTCGTCGGCCTGGGCCGTCCGTGCGGCGGCGACGACTTCTTCATCCGTTGCGGATGGCCGCCCGAACGCAATGTTCTCCGCGACTGTGCCGTCAAACAGAAAAACGTCCTGTTCAACAATCCCGAGCATCGTCCGAAAGCTCTCGACATCAAACTCACGAAGGTCGCGGCCATCGAGCAGAATCCGGCCTTGCGTCGGATCGTAAAACCGGGCGATGAGATTGCACAGCGTCGTCTTCCCCGAGCCGCTCGCGCCGACGAACGCCACCATCTGCCCGGCAAGAACATCGAGACTCGCACCGTCGATGACCGGCCGGTCTCCGGCCGGATAAGTGAAGCTGACATTCTCCAGCGTGATGTGACCGCGCAGCTGCGTCCGATCGGCGAGCGTTCCGCCCGCAGCGTCCGCCAATTCGCGCGGTTCCTCGACCACGTCGAGCACGCGATCGAGGGCCGCGAGACTGTTCTGCAGCGTCGCCGCACTTTCCGCAAGAACCGCCAGCGGTTCCAGCAGCATGAGCAGATACGCCAGGAACATCATCAGGTCACCGAGCGACAACGTCCCGGCAAGCACCTGGCGTCCGCCGTACCACAACAGCACCGTGGTGGCGATCGGAATCATCAGGCTCCAGACGAATTCCACCGTGCGGTACGCCCACCAGACGCGGACTTCCTGCCGTGTGAGCAGATTGTTGCCGCGAATGAACCGTCCGGCTTCGCTGCGTTGTCGGCCGAACGCCCGGACGACACGCATGCCGCCGAACGTCTCCGTCGTCTGCGCATCGACGTGCTGCCGGGTTTTGCGCACCTGGCGATAGAGCGGACGAATCCGGCTGATCCAGGTGCGGTGGGTGACGAACACCAGTGGCAACAGCATGATTCCGCCGACCAGCAAACGCCAGTCGACGGTGGCCAGCACGGCGAGACTTCCGAGCAGTTGGACAATCGCCCGCCACGGGTTGTAGAGCAACGTGAAAATCAGTTCGCCGACCGCGCTCGCATCTTCCCGCAACAGACTCGCCGCACCACCGCTCTTGAGCGCGTGCACGCGATGCAGTGGCAAGCGCACCGCATGATCGAACGCCATCCGCCGCACGGTGAGCTGCAGACGTTTGGTCGCGCGAGTGGCGGACCAGCGTCCCCATAACTGGATCACGCCCTTTACGATCGCCACGGCGATCATGGCGACGAGAATGCCCCCCAGCAGACGCATGCGACCGCCGCGGGATCCGAACACATCCATCCACGACGGTGTCGGCTTATCACCGAGCACATGGTCGACAATCAACTTCGTCGCCGCGGGCGGAACCAGCCCGAGAATCGTACTCACGGTGACGGCAAACAGCGCCAGCATCACTGCCCCGCGCTGTTCACGCAGCATTCCCCAGAATGCGGTCAGGAGCTTCCTGACCGAGCGCTGGCGGGCCGCCTTGCCCCCTTCTTCCGCGTTGGTCGACGACTCGCGCAGCAGTCGGTCTGCGGCTTCCTTGTCCAATTGTCGGCTGGCCAGCGGGCGGCGATGCATCACGCGCTCCCTGCCACGGGAGAGGCAATCGACGTTTCCACCACGCGGCCGTCTCGAATGCGAACCAGGCTATCGCCCGGCCGGACAAATTCCTGCTCGTGCGTGACCACCACCACCGTCGCGCCATGCTGTCGGCACGCGTTCCGCAGGTCTTGGAGAATCAGCAACGAATTCTCCGTGTCGAGTTCGCCGGTCGGCTCATCGGCGAGGATCAGCTTGGGCTTTTTCAGCAACGCGCGGGCAATGGCGACCCGTTGCTGTTCGCCGCCGGAGAGTTGCCCCGGTCGATGATCAAGGCGGTCGCCGAGTCCGAGTCGTTCCAGCAGCGTCTTCGCTCCGCGGCGATGTTCGGCGGTCGCACCCTTCGGAAAATACGGCACGAGCACGTTCTCGACCGCATTCAGGTTCGACAGCAGATTGAAACTTTGAAAGATGAATCCCACATCCTCACGGCGGAAGCGGTCGCGCTCAGCCGGGGGCATGCCGGTGACCGGTTTGCCATCAATGCGAATCGTTCCGGTCGTCGGCTCGTCCAGCCCCCCCAGCAGGTAGAGGAGCGTGCTCTTGCCACTGCCGGAGGGCCCGAGAATGAACGTGAACGAGTGGGCCGGAATCTGACAGGTGATGTCGCGAAGCGCGGTAACGGTGAGCTGACCGCGCTGGTGGACCTTGGACACCTGTTCGACATCAATCATGCGGTTTCTCAACAGCGGGGCTGGGCCATCCGAACTGTTGATTCTAGCGTCTCCGGCGCGGGATGCCGATGGTGACGGTGAAAGAAGTCCTCTTGTCGCCCGGTCGCCGGTACGGCTAGCATCGCGCGAAGGGAGACCATTATGAATTCGAAATCCATTGCGATTGCGTGGTGCCTGGTTGGTGTCACACTCGCCACTGCGAGCGCACAACCGAAAGACGCGCCGGTCGGGAAGGTCCGTTCCACGACTGTGGAGGTCGAACTTCTGACATCGCCCGAAGGGGGGATCCTTCACGGGCAGCAATGGCGGGCGCAGTTCGAGCAACTGGGCGTGTCGCTCAAAGTGAAACGGGCCGCCCTTAATGACAAACCGCAGATCAGCGAGCGGATTGTCGGCACGCTGCGCTTCGTCACGGCAGTCGGTCAGGTGGAACGCTCGGGGCGAATCTCGTTCCCCGGCAAGGCGTTCACCTTCAGCGACGGACCGAAATTGAAGGAGTGGATCGACGAACTGAAAACGTACGGCGCGGAGGGCTCGCCGCACGGCAAACCGCTGTGGGGGCTTACGGAGAAGCAGTTCAAAGTTCTGTATGGGGAACTCTCCGCCGTGCAGAAAACGTCGGTCGCGGGCAAGGATCTTCCGGACTCCGTCACCGCCCTGGAACTCCCGGATCACATCCCGGTTCGCTGGAGCCTGGCGGCACAGGACCATCTGGAACGCCGTGTCGCCGGCAAGCAGATTGCGGCGATTCATGACACCACGGGGTTCAGCAAGGCGACCGTCCTAGCGATCGCGCTGAATGATCAGAACCTGGGGTTTCGCCCCAATCGGACTCCCGAAGGGACGATTGAATTGCTGATCGAACCGCAGAGCGCTGACCGGCAGGATCATTGGCCGGTCGGCTGGCCGCTCCAGCAGCAACAGTCGGCGCTGCTGCCCAATCTGTTTCTGATGGTGAATGTCTCACTGGAGAAGTTGCCGGCGAGCGAGGTCCTGGACGAAGTCGCCAAGGCGACGGAGACGCCGGTTTTCGTGGACCGCGCGGAGTTTGAACGCCGCGATATCGATCTCACCAAACTGCTGCTGAGCCACCCATTGAAGAAGACGACCTGGAGCATGGCCCTGCGGTCGATGCTCGTCCCGAAGCGGATCACGCGGGAATACTGGCAGGACGAAGGTGGCCGAGGTTTCGTCTGGATCACCGCCACCGGCAAGCCGCGGGCGGACGCGGTCAAAGGCGTCGGGGGCAATCCCAACGATCGCGAGTGACATTCGCTGCCGAGATTACCGACGGAACGTGCGGTGATACCGGGCCAGTGCCGCGGTCGCCCAACTCGTAGCGGCAATGGAGATGAACTGATCTTCGCCGTGCGGATCGCCGTTGTCGAACCATTCCTGGATCGGCTTCGACCGCGTTTTGACATGCCATGAGCCGTCGGGCTCCTGATGCTGCCTTAACCACACAACGCCGCGTTCAATCACTTCTGCGCTCACCGGAGACGATGACTCCAGCAGGCACCACACGGCTTGCCCGGTTGCGTAGGCATCGGCGTTGCGCTCCGGAAGCTGGCTCCACCCACCGTCTTCGCGCTGTTCGCTTTGCAGCCGTTGAACGAGCGCCGCACAGCGAACCGGATCCGATGTACCAAGCAACGTTTCACCCCACAATGCGAATACGACGTCTTCGTGCTCTTCGAGCGCCGCCGATTGCAACCACTGTCTCGCCTTAATTATCGCGGCATCACACCGCGCTGACTGGGCCGGGGTTGCATACCCCTGAATTCCTGCGGCGGAGAGCACAGTACACGTCACTAGCGATTTCTCCAACGGCGGCCGGACCGAGGGCGATTTCCAGGAGCCGTCGTCGCGCTGTTGCTGCAGCAGATATTCGACCATCGCCGCGGTCGTGTCATCCGCCGGGCGACGATCGAGATGATACGTCAGCAAGCCATAGCTGACGGTCGATGCACGGCCGCCGACGTGCTGGCCTTTCGCGAGGGTCTCCCGGCGATGGTCAAACGATGTGACGGTGAACTCCGCAGTGGTCCGCCATTCGTCCAGCGAAGCAAACAATCCCGCCTTGTGCGACTCGACCGCGGCGAACAGGGGCAGCGTCTGATGATGGCAGGAAAAACAATCGCGATGCTGCGGATAGTTGTCGGTCGCTGTTTTTAGAATTCGCAGTGCAGCGCGGGCCGCGTTGACACTGTCGCAGTCGGCGGGCTCGCCAGCGGCGACTGGCAGGCACGACACCAAGCTTCCAACGAGGAATGCGGTCCGCATGTCGAACTCCTGGTGCGAGGATCGATCAGTGGTCGCGAAACCGCGCGTGGCAGGTGTCGCAGCGCTGTTTCATCAGCTTGGTCACGGCTTGCGGGTCATCGCTGCGGCTCTCGACCGTTTCGGCGAGCCAGCGACCGTCGGCGATCAATGCTCCCCGCAACGCCGCGTGTTCCGGGGTCTCGTTCATCAATCGCCCGGCTTCGAGCAGCCGCTCCGCGAGTGTCGTCGCCGTGGCAGCGGATTCGCTGGTCCATTCGATCTCAGGGCCAACACTTTTTTCCCAGCGTTCCCATTCCTGTTCCAGTTCGACCATCTGTTGAGTCAGCGTGCCGACGGAACTTCGCGAGGGGAGTGTGTCCGAGCGCACCGAACGGCGTTCCTGCAAACTGAGCGGCTTGGCCTCGCGGGCGTCTCGGTACAAACCCGTATATTTGGACGCCGTGCCCATCTCGTGGAGAAGTTCGTCCACCTCGGTGCCGCTTAATCGTAGCATCCCGGCGGCTCGACACGCCGCGACCGCAGCGGCAGGCCCCCGGTGCAGACCCCGATGGCAGTGAATGTACACCGGCCCCGGCAACTCGCGTAGCGCCGCGGCCATGGCGACGATTCGCGCTCGAGGCACCGAGTCGTAGCCGATCGGCAGGTGGACGTAGCGAATTCCCGTCGCTTCAGCCGCCGCGACATCCGGTTCCTCGCCATCGACCGAGATCACTGTTCTGACACCGAGATCCTTGAGGGACTGAAACCCCGCTTCGCCGTCCGGTTTGCCGCCGGAGTAAACCGTGTCACTCAGCGTGAATAGGCGCGGCAGTCCGTCCATTTCCATCGGGCCGCGGCTGGCGGACTGTCCGCCGCTTTTGACCAGCACGAGCACCACGGGCGGTTGCGGTAATGTCGTCAGCGCCCAAGCCACTCCGGCGAGGGACAGAAGAACGGCAAGCAGACCCGCGGGCGAAGAACGCATTGTCGCCATTCTGAATGCGAAAACTCGCGAAGAGGAAGTTGCCCGCGAGTGTCGCACTCCCACCCGGAAAGCACAAGCGGCCGGTGGTTTCTCAACCACCGGCCGCCACAATGTCATTTGCCAGAGCAAACTGGCTCGCGGTCCATTATTGGAAAACGGCCACCCAGGCGAGCTGACCGTTGCGGTTCACATAACCGAAACCGACCTGACTCCCGCTGAGGAGATTCGCCCGGTGAGCCGGCGAGTTGATCCAGCCCTGAACTGCGGCGTCAGGCGTTGCCGGCCCGAGGAAAATGTTTTCCCGGTAGGGCAGCCCGCTGTGCTGCAGCGCCCCGGCGCTCGCCATCCATTCCGCGTGGCGATGAGCGGCGAGACACATTTCGCCATTCACGGTCACCGGCCCGAGCCCGGACTGGGCGCGGTGCTGATTGGTCAAATCCACCAGCTTCTGGATGGTCGGGTGCTTGGTCAACCAGTCGGTCTTGCCTGCGGTTCCCACTGGGGCAGCAGCTTGTGCCATCGGAACGAACAGGCCAGCCAGGGTCGCCAGCACCAACACTTGTGACTTCATCAATCAGTTCTCCTCAACGAAACATCCGTGGGGCAAGGCGACAGCAGCGCGGCTGTCGCCCCGGGTCGCCATGACCCCGAGGCCGACAAACACGGTAAGTTGCGAAAAGTTTGCCTGCCAAGTGAACGGCGTTGTCGTCGAGAGAGGATGTGTACTGTGTTCAGTTGAAAAATCAGTCGGCAGGTTCTCGGTAATGTGGGCAAAGACATCAACATTTCTTGATACGCTGGGCGCGGTGTTGCGACACCGGTACTCTGCCAAGTTTCATCTCAGCCAGACATTTCCCTCTCGAAGGAACTCACCATGCCCGACGCGCTCCGGGTCGCCGTGATTGGCCGGACTGGCAAAGGGAACTATGGGCACGGCATTGATACCGTCTGGGCCGAAGTGCCAGGCGTCACGCTGGTGGCCGTCGCCGATGAGAACGAAGCCGGTCGCAACAGTGCCAAACAGCGCCTCAAAGCCACGGCGGCTTACGCAGATTACCGGGAAATGCTCGATAAAGAGCGCCCGGAGATCGTCGCGGTCGGGCCGCGCTGGATTGATCAGCACGCGGAGATGGCCATCGCCGCCGCCGAACACGGCTGCCACGTCTATATGGAGAAGCCGTTCGTTCGGACGGGAGCCGAAGCGGACGGCGTGGTGGCGGCGTTCGAAATGCGTCACCGGAAACTCGCCCTGGCACACCAGACACGCTATTCGCCGACGACTCACCGGGTCCGTGAGCTGATCCGCCAAGGGGAAATCGGCGACCTGCTCGAAATTCGAGGCCGCGGAAAAGAGGACGCTCGCGGCGGCGGCGAGGACTTGTGGGTCCTCGGCTCCCACGTTCTCGACCTGATGCGGTTCTTCGCCGGACCCGCCGATTCCTGCACCGCGACCGTGCTGAATCAGGGCAAACCAGCCACCAAGACAGACGTCAAAGAAGGTAACGAAGGCTTGGGCCCGCTGACCGGCGATGCTCTCCAAGCGCGGTTCACCTTCGCCAACGGCGTCATCGGCGACTTCGCTTCGGTTCGCGGCAAAGGAAGCAATCCTGCCCGGTTCGGGTTGCAGCTGTTCGGATCCAAAGGGGTGATTGAAGTCGTCACCGGCTACCTTGAACCTGCGTGGTTGCTCAAAGACCCCGGCTGGAGTCCCGGCCGATCCGGGGCGAAGTGGCTGCCGATCACGTCCAACGGCGTGGACAAACCGGAAACTCTGAGCGGCCGCGGGCTCAGCGGCGGCAACGTCGCCGCCGTCAAAAACCTGCTGCAGGCGATCGAAACCGACAAGCAGCCCGAGTGCAACATGTACGAAGGCCGCGGCGTCGTGGAGATGATTCTCTCGGTCTTTGAATCGCATCGGGTCGGCAAAACGGTGCCCCTGCCCCTCGCCACGCGGGAAAACCCGCTGGTTCATTTGGGTTGAGTCTCCCGGAGCGGTACAGTGATGAAAGATAACCGCCCGGTTGTCGTTCACAGACCATTTCGATGACGGAGAAGGACCAGGACATGCAACAACGAGTTTGGTGTGCGGCGTTTTTCGTTCTTGCCACGAGCGTTTCCGGCGTCTACGCCGCGGATGTCGAGGAAGGCTTCAAGCTGCTGACCGACGGCAAATCGTTCGACGGCTGGAAGATCAACGAAAGCCCGGAAAGCTGGAGCATCAAGGACGGCGCGTTCGTCGCCAAGGGCGGCCGCAGCCATCTGTTCTACGTCGGTGATGACAAGCCCTTCGTCAATTTCGAACTCCGGGTCGATGTGAAGACCGAAAACAACAGCAATGGCGGCATCTACTTCCATACGAAGTTCCAGGAAAGCGGCTGGCCGAAATACGGTTTTGAATGCCAGGTGAATAACTCGTACAAGTCCGACCCGCGCAAGACGGGCAGCATCTATCAGGTTGTCGACGTCCACGAAGCGGCCGCGAAGGACAATGAGTGGTACACCGAGACGGTGATCGTGAAGGGCAAGAACATCAAGGTGAAGGTCAACGACAAGATCGTCGTCGATTACACCGAACCGAAGGGCGCTCAGCCGGGTGACGATTTCACCCGCGTGCTCGACAAGGGCACGTTCGCTCTGCAGGCCCACGATCCCGGCAGCACCGTCCACTTCAAGAACATCCGCGTCAAGCGGCTCGATTAGTCTGAATCATCGGCGAGCGGGGGGACGTAAGTCCCCCCGGTGATTTTCAGGGCCGCCCATTCGCGCGTGCAAAGGAGTCAACGATGCGAAGTCCCCTGTTCGCCACCACGCTGTGTGTGCTGCTGGTGCACACGTCTCTGCTGGCCCAAGCTCCGCCACCACCGCGAATTCAACCGCGGGGTAATGCGGTCGGCGGGATGAGCAAGTCGGTCCAGTTGAGCGGCCAGCAGCGCAAGATCGCCGTCGCCGAGAATGGCGAGTCGATCGCCATCGAAGACACAGGTGACAAGAACATTACCATCCGGCATACGCGAACCGTCAACGGCGAAAAGAAGACCGAGACCTATCAGGCCCCGGACCTCGAAACGTTGAAGAAGAACCACCCCGACGCCGCGGAACTTTATCGTAAGCACACCGAAGGCGTGTTGAACGCCGCCCAGATGCAGGCACAACTTCAGGCTCAATTGCAACTGCGGATCGCCAACGGCGGCCAGTTCCCCGGCCCTGGAAATCTGTCACCGCGTCCGGGGACCGGTTCCCGGCAATTGATGTCGTCGACACGTAAGCAGACCGTCGAGATTGAAGATCAATACGGCGAGAACATTGTGGTTCGCATTACCGACCGGACCGCGAGCGAACCGCAGGTCCGGAAGATCGAAGCGAAAAATCTCGCCGAGCTCGAAGAACGCGACGCTGAAGCCGCCGGTCACTACAAACGG
>DASRYX010000189.1:0-16637 GCA_035686985.1 Planctomycetaceae bacterium
GTGCTGGGCAACTAGTTAAAACTCGAAGCACGAAATTCGAAATCCGAAGGAACGTCGAATTTCCAACCGAGAAACGTGCCATTGGCGTGGCACGTTTTTCTATTTCGAGATTAGGATTTCCTTCGAATTTCGGATTTGAGAGAACTTAACCATGACTGACTCCGCTCCCCGCTATGGCCGTGTGGTGCTCAAGCTCAGCGGTGAAAGCTTTGCCCGAACTGGCGAGACGGGAATCAGCCTCGCCGAGATTGAAATCATCTGCGAGCAGATCCGTTCGGTGGTGAAGTCCGGCGTGCAGCTGGCGATTGTCTGCGGCGGCGGCAACATCGTCCGCGGCAAAGCGTTTTCCGCCGTGAACTCGAAGATCATTCCCTCGACCGCGCATTACATGGGAATGCTCGCGACGGTGATCAATGCTCTCGCGCTGCAGGATGCTCTGGAAAGCTTCGGCGTCGCTACGCGGGTACAGAGCGCCATCCGCATGGAAGGGGTCGCCGAGCCGTTCATTCGCCGCCGGTGCATCCGCCATCTGGAGAAGGGCCGCGTGGTGATTCTCGCCGCGGGGACGGGCAGCCCGTTCGTCACCACCGATACCGCCGCCGCGTTGCGTGCGCGGGAGCTCGACGCCAATCTGCTGGTCAAAGCGACCCGCGTCGACGGTGTTTACAGCGAAGACCCGCTGAAGAATCCGCATGCGGTGCGGTATTCCGAGATCAGCTTCCAGGACGTGCTTCGGCAGAATCTGCAGGTCATGGATGCCACCGCGATTCATCACTGCATGGAACACAATATTCCGATCGTGGTGCTGAACTACCAGAAGCCGGGCAACATCGAACGCGTGATCGCCGGGGAACGGTTGGGAACGCGTGTGGGTCCCGCCGCGATGTAAATCGTGTTTATCAACGATTATTTAGCCCCCGGTTGTCCGCAACCGGGGGCGTTTTCATTGATGACGTGAAGAGACCCACGGTTGGGAAACCGTGGGCTTCCATTGCGCTCTTGGCGCGTTTTCCGGATTGCACTACCTTTCGCGCGCACTTCGGGAACACACGTCACCATCCGAAAAGGAGTTTTGGATGCGCTTGGGTCACGCATTTTTGGTTTTGGCCGCCGGAGCTTTGTTTTCGGTGGGTTGTGGTTCACAGTTCGGCGGCGCTTCGGCGTCCAGTGCCAAGGGTGGCCTCGCCGTCATCGATCTCGATGTCGTCGCGAAGTCGATCGGCCGCACACAGGAAATGAACGACGCGCTCAACGTCCGCAAGTCGGCACTTGATCAGGCGCTGCAGCGCGGTCAGGCCGATTTCAAGAAACAGATCGCCGACAAGAAAGACGAGTTCGGCGATACACCGACAGACGAACAAAAGACGATGCTGGCCCAGATGGAACGCAACGCTAACGCGCAGCTCCTCCAGGCCACGCGCACGGCTCAGGCCAAGCTCGAACAAGAACGCCAGAAGATGATCGGCGACTTCCGTGCGGAAGTCCGTCCGGTTGCTCAGCAAGTGGCTTCGGAACGCGGCCTGGGCGTTGTGATCCCGAAGAACGAAGGCTTCCTGCTCGCCGTCGACCCAGGCGTGGACATCACGGCCGACGTCGTGAAGGCGTACGGTTCCAAGAAGCCGGCCGCGAAGGCCCCGGCGAAGCCCGCTGCTGAAGCGACCGCCAGCCTGCCCGAAGAAACCGAAAAGAACTGATTGCGATACTCGCAATCTTGTGATCATGAAGAGCCCAGGGATCGCTATCCCTGGGCTTCTTTCATTGACTCTGACGACTGTGCGAATGCGGCAATGTGCGGCAACCGTAACAGTGTTGCCACTGACGATGCGGCCGCGGACACCGCTGAGGCTTCTGACCGCCTCGCGACGATACAGTCATGCAACCCAGGAGGGGACGCCTTGTCGACGCTGCGCAATCGCGGCGTCATGGGGTGTGTTGCCGGAGCGCGGTTCTTCACGCTGACTTCTGCGGGATCCCCTGCGTGCGGGCGATGGCTGTGCAATTCTTGCGACCGGCGTGGACGGCCGCATTGGGGGTCATCATTGCCGGCGTCCTTGCGATGCCGACAAGTGTGTTCGCACAGCTACAACCGATTCCCTCAGCGCCGGTCATCACGACCGTGCCGGCGACCGTCGGGAACGATTACTGGATTGTCAGCTCGCGCCGCTGCCGCGAGTGCCTGGATTGCGGCCAGCAATGTGCGTTCGATGTGTGGCACTTTGATTGCCACGGCCACGGCGTGTTGCGGTCACTCGATGACTTGTACGCGTCGCTCGTGCCGGGCACGCCGACCTGTTTCATGCTGCACGGCAGTTTCGTCGAGTGGGACTCGGTGCTGAAGGACAGTGTCGGAACGAACACCTGGATCCGCAGTGTCTGCCCGGACCGGCCGCTGCATATCGTCTTTTATACCTGGCCCAGCGATGAAGCCCCCGCCATACGCTTCACTCGCGACGTGATGCAACTGGGAAGACGGGCCGAGCGCAACAGTCTGTATGTCGCCGAGCTGATTTCCCGCGTGCCCGACCACCATCCGATCTGCCTGCTGGGCCACAGCCACGGTGCGCGGATGACGCTCGCCACGCTGCATGTTCTCGGCGGTGGTGAAGTGGACGGGACGGTCTTCGCCGGTGGCGGTTATCACCAGCACCGCATCCGGGCCGTGCTCGCCGCCGCCGCCGCCGATCACGACTGGCTCAATCAAGGGGCGCTTTACGGCCGCGCGGTTTGTCGCGCGGAATCGATCGTGAACCTGCTCAGCCGGAAAGATCTCGCGCTGAAGTTTTACCCGCTGCATCGTCCGTTCTGCACTCGCGCACTGGCTCGAATCGGGTTTACCGACAAGGTGCGTCAGAGCATCGGCCCGTACAGTGCGAAGCTCGCCGACTTTGATGTGACGCCGTTCGTCGGCTACGGTCACGTGTGGGCTTACTATTACCAGCAGCCCTACATCGCCCAGGCGATTTCGACATCAGTCTTCTTTCCCGATGTCGTGACAGTCGCCACGCAGCCGTAATGCGAAGCGGTTCAATCACGACGCGCTGAACTCAATCGCGGGTCGTCCAGATCAAGTCGGTACAGCATCTGATTGTAATCGTACCGCGGCGTCGGATGCGGGCGGTTCGCGAAGTCCTGCGTGTAAGTCCCTTCAAACATCAGGAAGTCCGCTTTCGCAGGTGTGATCTCGGTCTGAATCCGTGGATTGTAGAACGAGTAGTTGTCGTGCGTGAGGATCTGCACCGTCGGTCCCCATTTGCCGAGCGGTTCCTTCGCCTCGGCGTACCACAGTTCCCCGAACGGCGACGCCTTGCCGAAGTGCTGCATGAAGACTGTCACCCAGCGCTGCCGATGCTCGTTCCATGCGATGGAACCGGAATGCAGTTTGATCGGCTTGCCATCCACCGCGGCCGGTAACGTCTCCGGTGGCGAAAGCGGTTGCCACTGCTGCGGATCCTGCCAGGCGGTGAAGGAATCGGGACATCGCAGCCGCGGCAACGGATTCCCGAAGAGCAGCCATCGCTGGCCGTTGGCGTCGGTCCAGCGGGCGGGATGACCGTCTGGCACAAGCTTCGGCTGCGGTTCTCCCGAGTCTTTCTTCCACAGGACCTTGAACGGTCGGAACTCTTCCTTTTCGTCATCCCACACGCAGAGACCAATCTCATACGCTGTCAGCGGCGGCGTGATCTTGTTGTACGTGGCACAAAGACGTTCATGGCCGGCATCATCCTTCGTGGTAAAAAACGCGGACAACCATGTCGGTCCCTGTCCCGGCACATTCGCCACGCCACGGGCTTCGCCGGTCTCTTTCTTGAAGTAGCTGTACGGCATCTTCAACGGCGGTAAAAACTCCTTGAGCGGCAACAGCGGCGTTGTGGCGCTGGAAGCGTTGAAGATCCCCAGTGGGTACTTCGACACGTTCGTGTCGCCCCACGCCCACATCAACCGGCCGCGATACTCCGCCAGCTGAACGCTGTCCGAACCCAGGATCGGGCCGTCGGTCCAGTCGAGCCTTTCGCCAAGCTTCTGACTTTCCGCGAAGAGGCCGCCGCCGGTGAGGCGTCCGACGCGCCGGGCAATGTTGTCCCGCTGAACCTTGATGCGGAACGTCTCGCCCGGCTTGGGTGTCAGCCGCACGCCGCGGTAACCGAACATGTCCGCCGGAACGCTGTACCCGTGGCCGTGAATGCCGAACCATGTTTCACGATTCATCAGCTCGGGCGCATCGCACGCAATCACGCCGGCGTTATCGGTGACGAATCGCAGTTGATGCGTGGTCCGCAACTCGACCAGCGGGACCGGCCAATCGTTCTCCGCGTCGACCACGACAATTTTGCACGGTGACGGTCGCTCCTGAGCAACGACATCATCGCACAAGGCACCGAACAAGGCGGCGGCGATCAGGCACGAAGTCGAGTGCATCATGGTGCTTTCGGTGGTCACGATGGGTGGCAGGACAATGTAGAGTCCGCTGTGCGGACCACAACTGGGAGAAAGACGTTGGTCCGCACAGCGGACCCTACAGCTGACGGTCACAGCGTTTTAATCGCTCGCGGCTCAGCGAGAGCTTCGCGCTCCCATTAGATAGCAGCCACTTCACGACGGAAAGCCGATCCGGGCACCACGATCCATCGCGAGATTTCCGATTTCCACGGTCGTCGTGTTGAGAACACCGTCCTGAACGGTACACAGCGTCTGACGATCGCCCTGCCGAACGTGATCCAGAAACGACACCAGCGCATCACGCGTGTCATCACCGGTCGCCTCGATCTCGAATGGCGTGCCCCGGTGAGCAAACGGATCGTTCGAGAGTTTCAGCGTCTTCCCGGAGGCCACGATCGCCGCCTGCTGTTCGGCCCGCGGCGACCACGCGATTTCTTCCGGCACGGCTTCGCGATACAGCCAGCCCTTCTTGTCTGTGAGCAGCAGCGTCCCGTGCGTGCCGAGGATCAGCTCCGACGCTCCCTCATACGCGTTGTTCTGCAATGACGAATACGTTACGCGGACGGTGTACGGATCGGCCGTCACACCCGGCGGCAATGGACTGCCACGCTTCGCAGGTGGTGGCGTGACCTCATAATCGTAGATGCAGGAGACGTTGTCGAAGACTTCGCGGCCGTCCTTCCAGTAGTCAATGCCGCCGACGCCGATCACACTCTTGGGAGGCGTGCCCAAGACCCAATTCGCAACATCCAGTTGATGGCTTCCAAGTTCACCGAGCAGACCCTGCGATGTAGCACGGTAGAGTTTCCAGTTGAGTTGCCGATCGTAATCCGCGAAGTCGGGGTGATTTCGTGCGACGGGCACAGGCCGCCGCCAGTCATGATGCCGGTTCCATTGGCATTTGATCGCGGTAACACGGCCGAGCATGCCGGTCTGCACCATCGCCGCCGCTTGACGATAAATCGCATTCGCCCGGCGTTGCAGCCCGACTTGAAACACCGTTCCGTGCTTCTCGGCCGCGTCGGCAATCCGCACGGCGTCCGCGCGGCTGGAACCGAGCGTCTTCTCGCAATACACCGCGAGTCCTCGTTCCATCGCGGCGAGACAGAACTCCACGTGCGTAGCGGGCGGCGTGGCAATAACCACGGCCTGCAGTTTGGGTTCGTCGAGCAGCCGCAGGGGATCGTCGACAGCTTTCGCGAGCGGCCCTGCATATTGCCAGCCCCGTTCGCGGTGCAGACCGTAGGAATCACACACCCCCCCGATGCGGACGTTGTCGATCGTCGTCAGCGCCCGGATGAGATCGCAGCCGCGGGCGCCCGTACCGATCACCGCGACGGAGACCGGCGGCTCATCCGCCGCGCGAACCGTTGGAGCAACGCTGGTCACACCTAACGCGACCGCAGAAGTCTGAAGAAATGCGCGCCGATCGGGGATGGAAGAGATTGGCAATTAGAAAATCTCAATTGAAAACTGCAAATTTGAATAAGGATGAGTTACGCCATCCCGCTCTTCATTTTGCAATTTTCAGTTGCCAATTCCTAATTGCCAATCGCAATTTCTCTACGTGCCACGGCTGTGTCCAGCCGTGTTATGGGGTTGCGAAAACACGGCTCACAGAGCCGTGGCACAGCAGAGAGGTTGCCAACTCAAGTCGCGGGTTGACCACTCCGGCGGAGTTTCTCCCGCGCACGGGCCAGTAGCGGACCGATCGAGTTCTCCGGCACGCCGACACGGGTGCTGATTTCCGCGTAGGTCCGGCCTTCGAGATGATAGTGCCGGATAACCGCCGCTTCCTTCTCTGAAAGCCCCGCGAGCATCAGCGCGACGATTTCCTGATTGTCGATGCGCTCGTGTTCAGCCCCGGCCTGTTCCAGCGCGTCATGATGCACTGCAACGTGTCCGAGTGCTTCCGCCATTCGCCGCCGGGTCAACTCCTTCACGGCGACACGGCGGGCAATGATCGCCAGGTAAGTGGACAGTTGGGCTTCACCGCGGTAGTGCCGCAGGACCGCCATATTATTGGCGAGAATGACGAGGAACACTTCCGAGCAGAGATCTTCGAGATCGTCGCTCGTCAGCGGAACACTGCGGCATTGAGCGGTGTGCTGAATGACATGCACGATGAGACCGGTAAATCGCTCGACGAACTCGCGCCATCCGCCCGGATCTTGCGCCAAGCAGAGGTCGAGAATACGGCGATCGGGGTCGGTCTCAGCCAAGATGGTCGCTCCACCTCCACATGAAGCCGAAAGCGTGCCTATTTGCACGGGTCAATCTATCGTAGACCCCGGCGGGATGCCGGGCAAGGTGTTTCCTGCATGACATCACTTTGAGCACACGATTTCGCAAGGGTTCTAACGGTCTTTACGGTCCAGCGGTTCGGTTGCCCATCGGGTCACGAGAGTGGTAGGGTGGCGGCGGCCATTCCCACTTGGATGATCTTCACTGAACCGACAGGGAGCACCACGCATGCGGCTGACCTTATCTTTCGCGTTTCTTGCCGGGTTGATGATGAGTTCGATCTCCATCGCGGCGGACGACGCCAAGAACCCGAAGAAGTCGTTCCTTGATGGCAAAGAAGCCGGCCCGGATTTCGCGGTTCAGGGCGAGTATGCGGGCAAGCTCGGCGACTCGGGAATCGGTGTGCAGGTGATCGCGCGGGGCGACGGCAAGTTTGACGCCGTTGTGTTGCCGGGCGGTCTCCCCGGTGCGGGTTGGGACGGCAAAGGGCGACACGCACTGTCCGGCAAGACCGAAGACGGTAAGACCACTCTCAAAGGCGACGGCGGCAGCGCGGTCATCAATGGAGAAACACTGTCGCTCACATGGGGCGAAAAGAAAGCGGACCTCAAGAAGCAGAACCGCACTTCGCCGACGATGGGCCTCCAACCACCTAAGGGCGCGATCACGCTCTTCGATGGTGGCAATGTCGATGCGTGGACGCCCGGCAAGAAGGAAGACGGCGAATTGATGGGGGTCGGCACACGCACCAAGCAGAAGTTCGACAGCTTCACGCTGCATCTCGAATTCCGCTCGCCGTTTATGCCGTATGCCACCGGTCAGGCGCGGGGCAACAGCGGGATGTATCTGCAGGACCAGTATGAGTGCCAGATCCTCGATTCGTTTGGCCTCACCGGTGAAGACAACGAATGCGGCGGCATCTACAAGAACTCGCGACCGTCGGTGAATATGTGCCTGCCGCCGCTGACGTGGCAGACCTACGATGTCGAGTTCACCGGCGCGAAGTTTGACGCCGACGGTAAAGTTACCGCGCCAGCCAAGTGTACCATGAAGCATAATGGGGTACTGATTCACGAAGATCTTGAGCTGAAACTTACCCCTGGCGGTGGTCAGGCGAATCAGAAGCCGGGGGCCCTCTTCCTGCAGGATCACGGCGACGCGGTCCGCTTCCGGAATATCTGGATTCTTGAAAAGTAAGCCCGTCCAGAGTTGAGAATCGAGAGCCAAGAGCCAGAGAGGACGTGGAGTGATCCCGTCTTGTCTGGCTCTCGTCTCTTGACTCTCGGCTCTCCGCTGATCGATGGACCAATGACAAATGACCAAGGATAACGTCGGCAAAGTTTTCCTCGTTGGTGCCGGGCCGGGTGATCCGGGGTTGTTGACGCTGCGCGGGAAGGCGTGCCTCGAACAGGCCGACCTCGTGCTCTACGACGGCCTGGCGAATCCGCTGTTGCTGCGGTATTCCCATGCGAAAGCCGAGCGGATCGGCCGCGTCGGCGGTCCGGGGGAACGGCATCTCGATCAGGACGAGATCAACCGCCAGCTGATCGCCGCCGCGAAGTCCGGATTGACGGTGTGCCGTCTCAAGGGAGGCGACCCGTTCATCTTTGGTCGTGGCAGCGAAGAGGCGGCGGCACTCGCCGCGGAAGGAATTCCGTTTGAAGTCGTGCCGGGGATCACCGCGGCGACGGGGGCCGCAGTCTACGCGGGGATCTCACTGACGCACCGCGATCACGCCTCGGCGGTCGCGTTCATCACAGGACACGAAGATCCGACGAAACCGGAATCAGCGCTCGATTACGCGTCGCTCGCCCGGTTCCCCGGCACGCTGGTCTTCTACATGGGGCTGCACCGCCTGCCGCAGATCGTGGAGCGATTGATCGCCGCCGGGAAATCGCCCGCCACTCCCGCCGCGGTAGTGAACCGGGCCACCACACCCCGGCAGCGCACGGTCACCGCAACACTGACCGAATTACCGGCGGTGGTCGCACGAGAAAAACTTTCGCCGCCGTCGCTGGTCATCGTCGGTGAAGTCGTGCGCGAGCGCGGGCAGGTCAAGTGGTTTGAAGATCGCCCGCTGTTCGGCAAGGTGATCGGCATCACTCGTCCGGAAGATCAGGCGGACACCGCGATCGATCAAGCCGTCGCGCTGGGAGCGCTGCCGCTGGTCCTGCCGACGATCGAAATCGGTCCCGCGCCGGACATCGCCGCCGTTGATGCCGTTCTTGCCCGTGTGGGAGAATTCGACTGGCTGGTCTTCACCAGCGTGAATGGGGTTCACGGCCTGTTATCACGACTGTGGGAACGCGGCGGCGACGTCCGCAAACTCGGCCGCTGCAAACTTGCGGCGATCGGCCCCAGCACCGCGGCCGCGCTGCGCGAGCATTCGCTCCGCTGTGATGTCATGCCGGACGAGTACCGTGCGGAAGCGCTCGCCGAGGCATTGGCACCACTCGTAAAGAACCAACGCGTGCTCTGGGCGCGGGCGGATCGTGGCCGCGACGTGCTGCCCGAACGGTTGACCGCCGCGGGAGCGGAATTGGAACAAGTCGTCGTCTACACGAATCGGGATGTCACCGCTTTGCCTGTCGCGGAACTCGGGATGCTCGAGCGCGGCGAAGTCGACTGGATCGGCTTATCGAGTCCGTCGATCGCCCGCAATCTGGTCCAGTTGCTGACACCGGCCGCGCGACAGCAGCTCGGTCATCGCACCCGCTTGTGTGCGATCAGTCCGGTCACCGCCGCCGCGGCGCAGGATGTCGGCCTGCCGATCGCAGCGACCGCTACGGATTACACCTGGGCCGGGATGTTCGCCGCAATGGCGGGATATCCGTGACCTAGAAAGCTCACGGTGAGACGGGCGGGAACCTCGCACTCGTCATGCTGCCATAACCTGTCGGCCAGCGGGACTCCATGTCAAACTCTGCGACCTGATCGCGCTCATCGAGCGTCTCCTGCGGGTTCTTTTCCAACCGGCCGGTCCGATCGACGAGGACTCTCACATGATACTTGCCCGGCGGCAACGTCGCTTTCGTGGCGATCTCCTTCGCGCGGGCTGAATCTCGCGGAGCGGTCACCGTGAGATGCTGTTGCCAGAGCTTGCCTTTACCAAAGACCGCGCGATCCCCTGTCGCCCAGCGGTCTTTGGACCAGCCCGGCTTGCCGGGTTCAATTCGATACAGATCGACCCGCAGTAACATCTTGTCAAAAGATTCGGGCGCGTCGGTGAGCTTGAACCAGACGTCCGTCGCGCGACCGACTTCAGCCAGCGGCGATGGCAAATCCTTCGCGCTTCGATATTCGCCGCGCGATGATTTTGCATAGTCTTCGATAAAGGCGAGGAACTGTTTGTAACTGCGATCACCGACGAGCATCTTCTGCCCGCCGCCGTGCTCGACCTGCATCGTGGGCTTCTGCAGAAGCAGACTTTCCGCCGGCTTGTCGAGATCGATCAAGCCCTGATCGCGCAGCTTCTGCAGCGTCGCCGCCGGGTTGTCCGGCACGATCCATGAAACCCGTTCGCCAAATTTCTCCACCTGCTTCTTGTTGAGCGTCGGGGAGTGGCACGCCGCACAGCGCAGCGATTCGGACCAGATGTGTTCGACGAAGGACGCCAGCACCTGATCGCTCCGCCCGTGACGGATCACTTCCTTTGGAATTTGGGGGCCAAGGTCGACCGCTTTGATCTTCGCCTCACGAAACATCGGATCGGCAACGGCTGCCTCGATCCACGCCGTGAACGCCGCAAGTTCTTCCTCACGTACGGCCGCCGGCACCAGCATCGGCTTCTCCGGCTTGCGACCGATGAACTGCAGCAGCTTCGATTGCTTCGGCTGCTTCAGATCAATCAAACCGGCGTCGTTCAACGCCGCAAACGTCTCGTAGGGATTGGGCCGCAGGTAATCCTTCAGATCGACACCGCTGAGATGGCACTCCGCGCAGCTCGAGGGCTTCGGCGAATTGAGAATCGGCAAAATGCGACGCTCGAAGATCGCGCGCGGATCATCGGCGAACGCCAGCAGCAGGACCAGGGTGAGCGACGGCGTCATTAGTCATGGGTCCTTTGTCACTGGTGAGCAACGATCAACGTCCGACACTTTGCGCCTTCGAAGAAGCGCGCTTGGCTTCGGCGACGTACATCAGGTTCCCATCGCCCAGCACATCGCGCAGTTCGGTCTTCAGTTCTTTGGTGCACGTCACCTTCATCGAGATCGGCTTCTGCGCGACGAACCGCAATCGGCAGGTCGGGTCCTCTTCGTCAACGGTTTCCACGAGGACCACCACTTCTGACTTGCCAGGATAACGCTGCAAAATGTCGCGGACACGGTTCACCACGCGGCCGTCGTGATAGCCCTTGCGGAACTTGATCGCGAGCTGCCTCGTGAAATTCTGCTCGGCTTCGTCGAGCGACCACATGCTGTCGACGATCACGTTCGGCTCGCGGTTCCGCTTGTCGAGTTTTCCCTTGATGAAGCGGATGCCTTCGGCTTCCACCTTGTGACCGAGTCGGGCGAACTCTTCCGGCCACATGATGCAGCGGACGATGCCCGTCGGATCTTCGAAGTCGAAGTTCACGTACTTGCTGTGACCGTTGCGGCTCGGCTTCTTTGTCTGCGCCTTCTTGATCGATGAGATCATGCCGCCGAGGATGACTTCGATGCCGTCGTCGAGATCGACGAGTTGCTCGCGCTGATGCGTCGCATAGGCCGCGAGTTCGGTGGCGACTTCCGTCAGCGGATGCGATGTGAGATAGAACCCGAACGCTTCCTTCTCATAGTTGTTCTTCTCGCGATGCGGCCATTCGGGCATCTCCGGCAGCACTTGGGTGATCGGGGCGCCATTTTCGCCGGACGTATCTTCGTCATCACCGCCGAAGAGGTTTTTCTGGCCGCGCTGTTTGTCGCGCAGGATTGACGCCGCTCCTTGTACAGCTCGTTCGACCACGGAAAACAGTTGCGATCGGCGACCGCCGAAGCTGTCGCATGCGCCGGCTTTGACGAGGAGTTCCAGCACGCCTTTGGTCACCGCTTTCGGATCGCAGCGCTCGGCTAGGTCAAAGATACTTTTGAACACGCCGTTGGCTTCGCGCTCGGCGGCAATCGCGCCCACGGCACTTTCACCGACACCCTTAATTGCTCCGAGACCGAACGCGATCTTGTCGCCGCGGACGGTGAACTCGACATCGCTGTGGTTCACGTCCGGCGGGAGAATCGTGATGTTCATGCGACGGCAATCATCGAGGTGTTCGATGATCTTTTCGGTCTCGCCCATTTCGCAGGACAGCAGCGCCGCCATGAATTCGACGGGGTAGTGCGCCTTGAGGTACGCCGTCTGATAGGCCACCGCCCCGTATGCCGTCGAGTGCGATTTGTTGAAGCCGTAACCCGCGAACTTTTCGATCATCCCGAAGAGCTCGACCGCGGTCTGTTCGGGCAGGCCGTTCTTCTTCGAGCCTTCGAGGAACTGGGCGCGGTACTTGGCGATCATCTCCAGCTTTTTCTTGCTGATCGCCTTGATGCACTGATACGACTGCGGCAGCTCGATGCCCCCCAGCCGGTTCAGAATCCGCATCACCTGTTCCTGGTAGACCATCACGCCGTAGGTCTCGTCGAGCACGGCGTCCATAATCGGATGGACCACAGGCAATGGCTGCCGCTTGTTCTTCACGTCGACATACGTCATCACCATGCCCCCTTCGAGGGGACCAGGGCGATACAGCGCCGACGTGGCGATAATGTCTTCGAACTTGTCGGGCCGCATCTTGGTCAGCAGGTCGCGCATCCCGCCGGACTCAAGCTGGAAGATGCCCTTCGTTTCACCGCGCTGCAGCAGGGCAAACGTCTTCTTGTCATCGAGCGGCAGCTTGACCGGATCGATGTCGACGCCCTGATGCTTCTTCACGTTCTTGACGGCTTTGTCCAAGATCGTGAGATTGCGCAGGCCGAGAAAGTCCATCTTCAACATGCCGGCTTTTTCGACGGTCGGACCTTCCCATTGGGTCACGATGTCTTTCTTGCCGGAGATCGTCTGCAACGGCACGTACTCTTCGATCGGCCGGTCGCTCACCACCACCCCGGCGGCGTGCGTCCCCGCGGAACGGGCCAGGCCTTCGAGCTGGATGGCCATCTCCAGCAGTTCGCGGACCTGCGGATCGGTGTTGAACGCTTCCTTCAGTTCCGCGCTCTTTTCGAGGGCTTCCTTCAATTCAATGTTGAGTTCATCGGGCACCATCTTGGCGACTTCGTCCACGCGCTTGAGCGGGACCGACAGTGCCCGGCCGACGTCACGGATGGCGGCTTTGGCTTTCAGCGTGCCGAACGTCCCGATCTGCGAGACGTTCTTTTCGCCGTACTTCATCTTGGTGTAGTCAATGACTTCCTGCCGACGATCGCGGCAGAAGTCGATATCGATATCGGGCGGTTCGGTTCGGCTCGGATCGAGAAACCGCTCGAACAGCAGGTCGTACTTGATCGGGCAGACGTGGCTCAATCCGAGCAGATATGCCACGATCGCGCCGCACGCCGAACCACGAGCGCTCGCCGGGATGCCGCGTTCCATGGCGAAGCGAACGAAGTCCCACACGATGAGGAAGTAGCTGGCGTAACCCATCTTCAGGATGATGCTCAATTCAAAGTCGAGCCGGTCGCGATGGGCCTGCGTGATGCCGTCGGCCCCGTATCGCCAGATCAATCCCGCTTCGCACAGTTCCCGCAGGTAGTCGATGTCCTTCTTATTGTCCGGCGTGTTGAAGACGGGGAAGTGTCGCGTCTTCAGATCAAGTTGGATGTCAACGCGGTTGGCGATCTCCTGTGATCGCGCGACGGCGTCCTCGAACCCGGGAAATGCCGCGTACATTTCTTCCGGTGTGCGGACGAAGAGTTGATCGCCTTCCATCCGCATGCGGTTCGTGTCGCTGCGTTCGCTCTTCGTGTTCACGCACAGCAGCACATCTTGCACGGCGTGATCTTCGCGATTCAGATAGTGCGCATCATTGGTTGCAACCAGCGGCAACCCCATCCGCTTCGCGAGATCGATCGTCCGCTCGGCACAGTCCTGCTGGATCTTGTAACCGGCGTTCTGAATCTCCATGTAGAACCGGTCGCCGAACGTCTTCGTATACCATGCGGCGAGTTTCTCGGCCTCTTCCCATTCTTCAGCGAGCAAGTGCTGTGACAATTCTCCCGCCGCGCAACCCGACAGCACAATCAGCCCTTCGCTGCAATCGGCGAGGAGTTCCTTGTCGATGCGCGGCTTGTGATAGAACCCTTCGAGATACGCGCGGGACGACATCTTCACGAGGTTTTGAAACCCGGTGCGGTTCATCGCCAGCAGGGTGAGGTGATACGCCGCATCTTTCGACCGTGACGCCCCGGTCTTCACGAACCGCGACCCCGGCGCGATGTACGCTTCCATCCCGAGAATCGCGTTGATCCCGGCGTCCTTGCCCGCGAGGTAGAATTCGAGGGCCGCATACAGATTGCCGTGATCGGTGATCGCCGCCGCGGTCATCCCGCTCTGCTTCACCTTCTTGATGTACTGATCGAGCCGCGTCGCGCCGTCGAGCAGGCTGTAATGCGAATGGCAGTGCAGGTGACAAAATGGCCGCGCGGGCGTTGAAACGGGGTCGGACATGACCATCCCTGTCGGGGTCGTGGCGGTGAGAAGACCGAATGCGAATGATTGTACTGAAAAGACGCCGCGGAAGGCATTCCCTGAGCTTCCGGTTGCCACCGATCGATACCGTTGAATACGATGGACGGCGGAAATCGCCGGAAAGTTTCGCCAGTTTGCCTGTTGCGTTCAGACGGAAGACCTGATGTTTGCTGCGATCGGTCCCCAGCGGAAATTCTGTGACGGCGTGTCGCGCCGGTCTTTTGTACAGGCGGGAGCGCTGGCGGTGGGCGGATTGACGCTGCCATCACTGCTGCGGGCAGAATCGGCGGCGCGGACGCGGTCGCATCGCGCGACGATCATGGTCTACCTGTCCGGCGGCATTGCCCATCAGGACACGTTCGACATCAAGAGCGAAGCGCCGGCAGAGATTCGCGGCGAGTTCAAGGCGATCGACACCTCGGTGCCGGGCATTCAGGTCTGCGAACATCTGCCGAAGCTGGCGAAGGTCATGGACCGCTGTGTAGTCATCCGATCGGTGGTCGGCCAGCGCGACGAGCACTCGAGCTTTCAGAACCTCACCGGTTTCACGATGGGGGAAACGCAGCGCCAGAACCTGCCGCACTTCGGGTCGTTCGTCTCGAAGATTCAGGGGCCGACGAACCCCGTGGTCCCGCCGTTCGTGGACCTGTTCCCGACGATGCAGCATCGTCCGTACAACAGCACCGGCGCGGGGTTTCTGGGCCCGGCATACCAGCAGGTGCGAGCCGACGGCGAAGACGTCGCGAGCATGAAACTGCGGTATGTGGAAAGCCAGCAGTTCCGTAATCGCCGCAGCTTGCTGGAACAACTCGACGGCATGCGGAAAAGCGTCACGGACCAAGACATTGACGCGATGGACGAGAACTACCGCCGGGCGTTCGATGTGCTGACATCTTCGCGCGTCGTGGAAGCCATGGACGTCGAGAAGGAAGACCCGAAGATTCGCGATCGCTACGGCAAGGGATCCTCGAAACATCTCGGCGATGGTGCGCCGCTGTGGAATGATCAACTGCTTGTCGCGCGGCGGCTGGTCGAAGCGGGTGTCCGTGTAGTGACCGTAGGGTATGGCTTCTGGGACACGCATGGCAACAATTTTGGCCACATGAAACAACACCTGCCAACGTTTGATACCGGGCTTTCCGCCCTCATCGAAGATCTGGCCAATCGCGGGCTGGATCGGGAAGTGCAGGTGGTCGTGTGGGGTGAATTCGGCCGCACGCCGAAGATCAACAAAGACGCCGGGCGCGATCACTGGGCTCCGGTCCAGGCAGCGTTGCTCGCCGGGGGTGACATGCCGCGCGGCTTGGTCCTCGGCTCGACTGACAAGACCGGCGGTTATGCCGCCGAACGCCCGGTGCATTATCGCGATGTCTTGGCAACCGTGTATCACCATCTCGGCATCGACCCGCACACGTTCGTGCGCGACCAGAACGACCGGCCGATTACGCCCCTACCGGACGATTGCCGCCCGATCCGTGAGCTGATTTAACTCAGAGAGGATTAGCCGCGAAAAGACGCAAAAGGACGCAAAAAAGAAAAGACGAGAAGAGACGAAGAGAGTTAGCCACAGAAAGCATAAAAGACACAATATGGTCAGAGCTGCACAGCGAAGTCTCTCCTTTCTCTTTTGTGAATTCTGTGCCTCTTGTGGCTAACCTCTTCGCTTTTTTTGCGTCCTTTTGCGCCTTTTCGCGGCTAATCTCTTTTTGCCTTCGAAGCACTCCCAATCAAAACCGCGGCCAGGGTGAGCGGGATCAGCGATGCGGCGGGGATCCACCATGGCAGGTGCGTGTGGTTTTCGAGGCCCTGCGTCCATTCGCCGAGGAACGGACTGAGTTTGGGCAGTGCCAGCACGGTGGTGTTGTGGATCGCGTGGAGCAGCATTCCCGGCCACAAGCTGCCGCTGCGGTACGCCAGCCAGCCGAGCACCAGCCCCAGCACGGCGGTCGGCGGGAAGCGTTCGAGCAACAGGGCATCGCGCACGAGGACATGAAACAGTCCGAACAACGCCGCCGTGAGAACAATCGCCGCCGTCGGTCGCAGGCGCGCGCTGAATGCCTGCAACAGGAACCCGCGGAAGAACAGCTCCTCGCAGATCGCCGGGCATATCGCCAGCGCGAACAACTTGATCGCAAAGGGCGTGCGATCGAGTTCTTCCTTCAGCGGCTTTACAAGATCGACAATCGTCTGCAAGCGGTTTGGTGCGATCAGGGCGACTTCCAGTTCATACGCCAGCGGCCACAACGACACCCCGGCGAGCACCGCGGCCGCGAGCATCGCCACCGAAGGACGATGCAGTCCAA
>DASRYX010000190.1:0-3890 GCA_035686985.1 Planctomycetaceae bacterium
GGCATGGCTCGCGCGGAACCAGGGTGCCGCCGGGAACTGGGAATCGAACGATCTGGGGCTGGTCAGTCTCGGGGCGATGGCGTTTCTCTCGGCAGGCCACATGCCCGGCCGCGGAAAGTACGGCGAAGCGGTCGACCGCGCGCTCGGCTATGTCATCAAGAACATGAAGCCGTCGGGGCTGCTGAACATCGCCGATGCGCAGCGCGACATGTACAACCACGGCCTTGCGGCCTTTGTGCTCGGACAAGCCTACGGCATGACCGACGACCCGCAACTGGGCCGCGTGCTGGAGAAGTCGCTGAAACTCATCGCCACCACGCAGTGTGATGACGGCGGCTGGGATTACCGCGCGAAACGTCAGGAACGCGGGCACGATCTCAGCCTGGTGGTGATGCAGGCGAAGGCCCTTCGCAGCGCAGTCGACAGCGGCTTCGAAGTTCGCGGCGACGTGATCCGGTCGGCGATCCGCAGCGTGCGCGAACATTACAAGGCGAACAACAACACGCGCGGGTTTGATGAACGGGCGAAAGACGGTCCCGGCCAGTTCACTTACGACGGCAATCGCGGCACGCTGGCAATGGCGGCCTGCGGCGTCGTCTGCCTGCAGGAATTCGGCCAGTATGATGACTGGCGGATCGCCAAGAATATCGAACTGATCTCCGATGAAGTCCGTAGGCTGAAAACGCCTAAAGGCAACGGCGAAGTGCCGTTTGATGCCTATACCGCGTACTACGTCGGACAGGCGATCTATCAGGTTGGCGGCCCAGCGTGGCGCGATAATTATCCCGTGCTGCGGGACCAGCTCGTACAGGCCCAGTTACGTCGACCGGAGAACCCCGGGGAAGATGGTTCATGGCGCGATACCCGCTGGGTTCATGGCAAGCCCGGTCATTTGTACGGCACCGCGGTCGGTTGTTTCCTGCTGTCGATGCCCAACCGCTATCTTCCCATCCTGCAGGAAGGCAAAATCGAAGGCCTGCGCGAATCGTTCGGCGGAGACAAATGATTTCCAATTGCTTGCGCTTTGCCGATCTGCAAAGCGCAAGCGACTCACTGTTCCTTCCCCCACTGCCCCTTGCCCACTCACCACTGCCTGAACCATGCTCGGTTTCGACACAGCGCTGTTTGCTCTCGCCGGACTGGCCGCCGCTGCCGGGCCGGTGATCATTCATCTGTTCAACCGGCGGCGATTCCGCGTGTTGCCTTGGGCGGCGATGGACTTCCTGCGCGAGGCGCTCGAACGTCACCGCCGGGTCTTGCAGGTTCGCGATCTCATCCTGCTCGTGCTGCGTGTGCTGGCGGTTCTCGGCGTGGGATTGGCCCTCGCGCGTCCGTACTTCCTCGGCGGAGGTTTCGGCACAGTCTCGGGTCTGAGTTTTCTGGTTCTCTGCGGCGTTGCCGCGGTTTCTGCTGCTGGTGCCGCCGTGCTGTCCGATCGCCTGCAGCAGCGCCTGTCACTCGCCGCGTGCGGCAGTTCCATCGCGATTCTGCTGGCGATGTTCGGCTGGATCGCGATGCGTCCCAGCGATGCCGCCACCGAAAAGACCACCGCTCGCTCACCGGTGCATGCCGTCGTGGTGATCGATAACAGCCGCAGCATGGGTGTCGCGGAGACGGCCGGTTCGCGCCTCGATCGCGCCAAGCGCCGGGTGGAAACGTTCATTGATTCGCTGCCGCCCGACAGCCGCTTTTCGCTGATTCCGCTCGCCGGCAGCGTCACTGTGCTGCCCGAGGATCCCCTGCGGAGCAAAGACGACGCGCGGCGCGCGTTGGCCAGTCTCCAACTGGTCGATGCCGCCGGGACATTGACCGTTGGTCTGGAAGCCGCGGCCCAGGCGTGTCAACAGGCGCTTGATACCCCGGCCAAACGCGTGGTGCTGGTCTCTGATCTGCAGGCGACCGCGTGGCGTGATTTCGACTGGTCGACGTGGTCGCAGCGGCTCCCCGGCCTGCAGATCGCCCCCGTCACGGAAGAAAGCGTCAGCAACGTCTGGATCACCGACCTCGAACTGGAGGACGGCATCGCGGGAATTGAAGCGCCGGCACGGATCACGGCGAACCTGCATGCCGACGGTCCGCGCGCGACGACCTCGGTGCAGGCCGTCCTCACGATTGATGGCGTCGAGATCGGCAGTCAAGCGATTGAACTTTCGCCCGGGCAGATGCGCGAAGTCGAGTTTCTGCATCAGTTCGACATCGCCGGTGAACCCGGCCGCCCGCATTGGTCGAACGTCACGCTCGAGGTCCACGCGGAATCGCTGGTCGCGGATCAGCTCGCCGCGGATAATCGTGCGGCGCGACTGGTCCCCGTCGTCGCGGCGCTCCCGGTGGTTTTCGTCGATCAGTACGGCGATCAGGAAGACATTCCGCGGAAACGTATCGGAGAAACGTACGCGCTGCGGCATCTGCTCGCCCCGCGGTTGGCGACCGAGACGGTGCCGCGCCGCCTGATTCAGGTGCAGCATGTGCGGCCGGAACAACTGACACAGGAACTGCTGGAAACCGCGCGGCTGGTGGTAGTCGCGGGGATCGAAAGCCCCGGCAATGCGGTGGGCCTCTTGCGGGAATACGTTCTGCAAGGCGGCCCGTGCGTGATTCTCGCCGGCGGTGCCTTCAATCCGCGCGAATGGCAAGAGGCGGCGTGGCTCGACGGCGACGGTTTGCTCCCCGCGCCGTTGCAGTCAACGTTAAAGGGCCAGTTGCCCGAGTCCGCGAAAGAGCTGCAGCCGTTCTTTGTCGACTTTTCGAGCCTGCAGCATGAGGACCTCGTGATTGCCGGGGAAGACCCGCAGGTGATGTCCGGATTGTTCAGTGCAACGCCGTTCTTTCAGGCCGTGGTCGCCGACTCCTCTCCCGAATTGTTGAGCACGCTTCGCGCACATCGGCAGGAGAAACTCACCGACGACCTGCGGTTTCTGCAGGATTACGAGGCCCTGAAACGCGCGGGCAGCACGGGCGATGCTTCCGGAACGTTGTTGCGGGAACAGGCGGAAGAACGTTATCGCCGGTTGGAACCCGCGTGGTGGCACTGGCGCTCGCCGTTACCCTTGTGGGATCGTTCGCGCTCGGCGGCCGATCTCGCGGAGCAGGGCCTGCCGCGCGTGCTGGCGTCGTTTGATACGGATCATCTGCCGTGGGTAATCGAACGTCGGTTTCAGGCGGGCAAAGTGGTCCTCTTCACCAGTGGAGTAAGTTCCGACTGGAACCTGCTGCGAACGTCCGGCGCGATGTACGTTTTCCATCGGGTGCTGCACCGGTTGATAGAAGAGACGTTTCCGAGCCGCAATTTTTACGCCGGCGAACGGATCGCGCTGCCGCTGGCGAGCTGGACCGACGGGCGTTACGCCATCGAGCGGCCGAGCGGTGTGCGGGAAACACTGGCGGTCGAAGCGTTGAGTGCGGATGTCTCCGGGCTACTCCTGCGGCGGCCGCTGCACAGTGGGTTCTACCGCATCGAAACCGAAAGCCCGGCGACCGAAGAAACTGTAGCGGCGAAGAAAGCCGATTTGTTGCAGGTCGCGGTTCAAGCGCCGGACGCCGAGTCGCAGCCCGCGTGTCTCACGCCGTATGAACTGCAGCAGCAGATCGGCAACACCGAGGTCCGCGTGCTCGCCACGGGTGAGCCGATTCTGGTCACCGGCGGTCGGCTGCGGGGGCAAGGCTTGTGGCGGTGGATCACGGGCGGAGTGCTGGGAGCGCTGCTGCTGGAAATGCTGATTGCGGGCGGCATCACCCGCCGGACCGGAGGTGAAGCATGAACTTCACATCCCTGATCGGCCGGCTGCTTGGCTATGAAGATGTCACCCAGATTGAAGGCTGGCGTCCATCGTTCGGTGCCTCGTGGGCGCATTCCTCACCGCTGCTGCTGGTTTGCGGACTGCTCGCGGCGG
>DASRYX010000191.1:0-4038 GCA_035686985.1 Planctomycetaceae bacterium
GGATCAAACCGGCACGAGACCAGCGGCGATCCATGTTTCAGCGTCTGCGCCACATGTGTCTGTGCAGGATCAGCAGGCATGGCAGGACCTCGGCAGGGAGTGGACCGGCGGTGGAGATAGCGTACCACTGTCACGACCCGGACAGAAGCGCCATCGCCCGTTTAGCCGCGACGCGCCAGCGGAGCGCGTCGTTCCTGCCATTCACCACTTTGCACTTTTCATTTTTGCACTTTGCACTCTCCCTTCCCGTGCTTGGCCCTTGACACCCATACCTCGGCCGCCTATGCTTCAATACCTAGACGGACAAGGCAATGGAGACCGCGATGGATTCACGACTCCTCTGGGGCACAGTCGAGATGCTGATTCTCGAGGTCGTCGCCCAGGGACCGACCTACGGATATGAAATCTCGCAGACAGTCGGCGAGCGTTCGCGCGGCTACTTCGATCTCAAGGAAGGCAGCCTGTATCCGGCGTTGCATCGCCTCGAACAACAGAAGCTGCTGACCTCGTTCTGGGACGAAGTCGAGGGCCGCCGTCGCAAGTACTACAAGCTGAGCGTCAAAGGCCAGACCGCGCTCGACGCGAAGAAGGCCGCGTGGAAAGCGTTCTCGCAAGGCGTGAACGGCGTGCTGGGAGCACACGTCTTAGCGCCCGGACTGTGAACTAGAGATTCGGACTGATCTCACATCGTCGTTACGGAAGCGCTCATGATTCCTCCACATGACGTTGTCGCCGACTTGCCCGCGCCGCTGGATGACGAACCGCCGTCGGTGCGGCAGGACATCGCCGATGAACTGGCGGATCATCTGGCGTGTGCGTATCGCCGGGAGCTCTTGAAGACCGCCGATGCACGCACCGCCCAACAGCGCGTGCTGGACCGTTTCGGCAATCCGCAGCGGATCGCCTCTCAACTCTGGTTTCAAGCCCTGTGGGGACGCATCATGCTCAATCGCCTCGGCCGTGTGGTGCAGGTACTCAAGATCGTCGGCGGTCTGCTGGTTCTCTTCTTCGTCTTCCGGATGGCGGAACAGCAATCGGCGCTGCAGAGCCAGCTCGCCGTTCTCGCCGCGAGCAATAACACGATGCACGCTCAGGCCGCGGGAAACCGCATGATGCTCGAGCAGATCGCACGGCACTTCCCCGCGACTCAGCCCGACATGTCGTCCAGCATGTCCGGAATGGCCGGCGGCATGATGGCGATGGGCGGTGCTCCCGGAATGGAAATGGGCGGCAGCAGCGCCGGCGGTTCGATGATGGGCGGCATGCCGATGGGATCCGGCGCGGCAAATCCGCCGCAACACGGCCTGAAGCTGAATCTGGTGATGGACGGCGAAAAGAACGAACCCGCGTCTGGCTGTCTTGTCTCGGTCTTTGACGAGAACTGGGACTCGCTGACAGCATTCAACTCGTTCGTGCAGCCCGAAGGAATGGGAGCCGAAGGTGGCATGGGCATGATGGCAATGGGTATGACCCCCGGCGGAATGCCTGCGGGTCACTACGGAACCGTCAACTCCGCCGGCAAGCCTGCGGTGCGACTGCCGCCCGAGCAGAAAGGCGTGCTCTACTTCTCCAAGTCGAACGACCAGCGCATCGCTACGCCACTGGAACCGGGACGTTATACGGTGTCGATCCAGCTCCCGGACGGTCGCGTCGGGACCCACCGTTTCGTCGTCCCGCCCCGTCACCAGGCAGGACTTCACGAAGAACAGATTGTTTGCCCCGCCGCGGCTCAGAAAGCGTATGTTACTTTCCACGCAGCCCTGATGGACAAGAAATTTGTCGACGCCGGCGGCCATATCCGCGCTGAACTGACAGGGAAGCCTTTGCGACGCGGAAAAACAGACTGGACGTCAACGACTGACCCGCAGAGCTGGACGATCTTTTTTGATCCTGTCAGCGGTGCACCGATCGGCTATGAACGAGTCTTGTGGCGCAAAGGAATGGCGGTTGAGCGGTTGCCGCTCGATCTGTCGGACCTGCCCACAGAGGAGCGATTCGTCGTGATGCCAGCGGGCGACTATGTTGTTGAAATCACATGGTTTTTTGACTCGGAACTGGGTGGCGGGCTATCTAAGTCGATTGTGAACACAACCTTCCCCGCGGCAGGGGCAGCCACCGAAGGTGCATTGTCACTTTCCACAGACACGCGCGATGTGCTGCTCGAATTCCCGGCCGGGGCCGTCGAACAACTGGAGAAGGTGCTCTTTCCTCAATCATCGGCAACGAAAGCGGTTGAGCCAGGCGCTCCCGCGGACGCCGCGTCCGTTACCCGGTAACTTCTCTTCGCCTGCAATCGGCGCGTGTGGTCCTATCCGCTATCATCACGCCATCGGTTCGCGGGAGGCACAAGATTCGTGCGCGAGTCTGCAATACGGCTCGAGGCACGCTGCGGGGTTACCCCGTGGTCGCGAAATTGCACCCGTTACACGGAAGCGAATCGGAGTTGCAGGCCCCGCAACTCCAATTCGCCGGCACAAGAACAGTTGTGCGTCCCGCGAACCGACGGGCTTTTCCTAATCGATCCCGCTGACGCCGTTGCCGGTTGAGATTCGCACCGATGGATTGGTTGCTGCCGCTGGTAATCGTCGGAACGATGTTTCTTCTCTTTGTGATCACCCGCGGGCTGGGTGGTCTGCGCCAACGGGCTTCGCGGCGAGCGTCGCGCTCCCGTCGAGATGCGCAGAGACGGCATGCACGACTCTTCGGCTTCACCCGCGGCTTTGCAAAACCACGTTCGCCTCGCAGCGCGGCGGTCTACATTGCCAAGCCCCCGCGAGCCTTCTGCTTTCGCAATCCACGCACCGGAATCTATCTCGATCTGGCTCAGGATGGCGACGCGGAAAAACTCGCTCGATGGAAACTGCCCGCCCTGCACACGGCCGCCGATATTGCCCAGTGGCTGGGGATGCCGCTCAATCGTCTCGCGTGGCTGGCCCATCAATGCCGTAAAGGCCGGGCCGACGGTGTGCGACAGTCGCACTATCACTACACGTGGCGCAAGAAACGGACCGGTGGAGTCCGGTTGATTGAGTCGCCCAAACGCGAGCTGCGGGCCATTCAACGCAAGATCCTTCGCGAGATGCTTGATCTCGTGCCGGTGTCCAACGCGGCCCAGGGATTCGTGAAAAAGTGCTCGATCCGCACGCATGCGGCGGTCCATCAGAAACCGGCGTTGCTGCTGCGGTTTGATCTCAAAGATTTCTATGCCTCGGTGACCTTCAACCGCGTCGTCGCGATCTTTCGGACATTGGGATATTCGCGCGAAGTGGCCATCTGGCTCGCCCGGCTCACCACCGCTGCGATTCCGACGAATCTGACATCGCCGAAGGATGACCCGCTCGCAGCGTGGCGGTATCGCCGGCGTCATCTGCCCCAAGGGGCGCCGACGTCCCCCGCGCTGGCGAATCTGTCTGCGTATTATCTCGATCAACGATTAGCGGGACTCGCGAAGTCGTTCGATGCCCGCTACTCGCGCTACGCCGACGATCTCACATTCTCGGGCGATGAATCGCTCGACACCAAGCTGCGGTTGTTCATTCAACTCGTCGAGTTGATCATCCGCACCGAACGCTTTCACTCGAACCGTCAGAAACGGCAAGTGCTGCGGCGGCATCAACGGCAGATGATCACCGGCGTGGTGGTCAACGAGCGGCCGAACATCTGCCGCCGGGATTTCGATACGTTGAAGGCGATCCTCACGAATTGCGTGAAGAGCGGTCCTGCTTCGCAGAACCGTGACCAGCATCCGAACTTCACGGCGCATCTCGCCGGGCGCATCGCGCACGTCGCGGCATTTCATCCCGCTCGTGCGGAAAAACTGCGTCGATTGTATGCGCGAATTGATTGGTCCCGGTGAATTTCATAGTGTGACGCGACCTCTTCTCTGAAAGCTCCCGCATGCGTCCGAGCAAGATCAAAGCCAAGCTGCGCCGCAACGCACCGGTGCTGCTCACCACGCTGCACTTCACGGATCCCTCGGCGTACGAACTCGCCGGGCTGATGGGGTTTGACGGGTTGTGGATGGACCTCGAGCATCAT
>DASRYX010000192.1:0-4318 GCA_035686985.1 Planctomycetaceae bacterium
GCTCGCCGGGGCACCGTCGGTGAGTGAGCTCTCGCAACTGTTGACGCCGCCGCAGCTCATCGTCGCGGCAGGCCTGGGCGTGTACATCGTCGGTGTGACGTGGTTCGCCCGCACCGAAGCGAAGGCCAGTCAGCGCGGCCAACTGTCCGGCGCGCTGGTCGTGCTGGATCTTGGTCTCGCAGTGCTGGCCGGGCTGATTCTGCGCTGGCCAAACGACGGCGATCAGCTGCGGTCGCTGCTCCTGCTCGGGGTTGTCGCCGCGTCGATCAACATGCGGGCCGCCAACGCGATCCGTCTCGCCACGCCGCCGGCGGTCCAGCAGATGATCAAACTGTTTCTGCTCAACTACGTGATGGTCTGCGCGGTAATGGTCTTCTGGCACACGGGGAACGGCGTCGCCGCCATGGCCACCGCCGCGCTTGTCATTCCGCCGCTCATCATCAGCCGCGTGATTGCGATGACGTGAGACCGGCGGTGGGTGGTCGGTGGCAGGCGGCAGGCAGAAACGAAAGCCGTCTGCTACTCTTCCTATCACCGACCACCTGCCACCCACCACCTGGACTGTCATGCACACCACCTTCCACATCGCCGTGATCCCCGGTGACGGTATCGGGCCCGAAGTGACGCGCGAGGCGATCCGCGCGGTGAATGCTGCCATTCATCGTGATCATGCCAAGATCGAGTGGACGCACTTCCCGTGGGGCACGGATTACTTCTTTGAACACGGCCGCATGGCCCCCGCCGATTATCTTGATCAGCTCGCGCGGTTCGATGCGATATTGCTCGGGGCGGTCGGACATCCGTCGGTGCAGGATCACGTCACACTGAACGGGTTGCTGCTGCCAATTCGTCGGCGGTTCGAGCAATACGTCTGCCTGCGACCGGCGTATCTCTACCCCGGCGTGGAAAGCCCGCTGCGCAACAAAGCCCCCGGTTCGATCGATCTCCTCGTGTTTCGCGAGAACACGGAAGGCGAATACGTGAACGTCGGCGGGCGGGTCTATCCGCAGAGTGATGCCGACATCGCGATCCAGACCGCCGTGTTCACCCGCCGCGGGTGCGAACGCATCATCCGCGCGGCGTTTGAAGCCGCCGCAGACCGCCCGCGAAAGCGCGTCGCATCGATCACCAAGAGCAACGCCCAGGGCTTCGGCATGGTCTTGTGGGACGAAGTCTTCGCCGAAGTCGCGAAAGAGTATCCGCAGATCGCGACGGAATCGCTGCTGGTCGATCGCAGTGTGATGGAATTCGTCCGCCGTCCGGAAAGCTTCGATGTCGTCGTCGCGAGTAATCTCTTCGGCGACATCCTGACCGATCTCGCGGCGATCATCGTCGGCAGCATGGGCCTCGCCGCCAGCGGCAACATCGACCCCAGCCGCAAGCATCCGAGCATGTTCGAACCGGTCCACGGCTCCGCGCCGGACATCACTGGCAAAGGTCTTGCCAACCCGCTCGCGGCGATTCTCTCGGCGGCGATGATGCTTGAGCATCTCCATCTGCGACATGCCGCGGACGCCCTGCACACGGCCGTCAAAACGCTCCTGGCGAACAACGGCCGACGCACGCCGGACCTCGGAGGCACGGCCCACACCACCCAGGTCGGCGACGCGATCGTCGCACTGCTTAAGTCCGCTTAACGATGCCGTTGAAGCGGGGTTTCGTCGGCGGAAAACCTGATGGTGGGGTGTCGCACCGGGGCAAAATTTAAGATTGTCGACCGTCTTGCCTCGGGTTAGGATGAACAGCTCTTCACGGCCCGGTTCGGGCATACCTGCTTTCGTCAATCTTGTTCTACATCCTGATCCTGATTCGGAAAGACCGAGCCTCCCATGCTGCGCTTACGCCATCGAGGGTTCACCCTCATCGAGTTGCTCGTGGTGATCGCCATCATCGCGATTCTCATCGCCCTGCTCCTGCCCGCCGTGCAGCAGGCCCGCGAAGCCGCCCGCCGGACGCAGTGCAAGAACCACATGAAGCAGCTGGGACTGGCGTTCCACAACTATCACGACCAGCACAAGCGCTTCCCGCCATCAGCTGTCGCGGGAGGCGTTGGGTTAGCGCAAGACATCGACCGCAACTGGTGCTACGCGGCGATGCTGCTTCCGTTCCTCGATCAGGCTCCACTTTATAACCAGATCGGTGTGGGACAGACGAACCTCGTGCCGCAGTCATCCACGAACATGTCGAATGTGAATGACTACAACACCGCGAATGCGAACACGCCGGAAAAGCTTTTCACGGCGCGCATTCCGGTCTTTTTCTGTCCCAGCGCCAGTGGTTCCGATACGAACAAGTATCAGAAATACATGGGCACCATGATGTACGGCCTGAATAACCAGATTGGACCTTCGGGCGGCGGTTCTCCGGGAGTTTCCACAGCGTATTCGATTGGCGATGTCGTGGACGGTACCTCGAACACGCTGCTCATGGGCGAAAAAGCCCTGATGGACGCCCCGTTCGTTTCTATCGGTGCTATCTGGGGTGCCGGGCGGATGTGTACGTCGCGCATCACGATCGTCGCTGCTCAATGCCCGATGAACACGCCTTTCGAAGGTTCATGGACGACGGGCACGAACTGTTACTCGGAAACAGCCGCCGGCAGCGCTAAAGCTACGCGGGCGGCACTAACCAGCGCTCACGAAGGCGGGGCCCATATGCTGATGTGCGACGGAGCCGTCCGCTTCGTCAGCGAGAATATCAATGCCAATCCCGTTCTTGGCAGTGCCGGCGCCGGCGGCAATTACACCTATCAGAATCTCTTCAATCTCAACGACAAGAATGCCCTCGGCGAATTCTGATTCGCCGGGTCAATGCTTGGTGTCATTCCTCAGTCTCTGCGCCGCTTCCGAGGTTGCCGTGAATCGCCTTCGCACGATTGTTGTTTGTCTGACGGCCTTGTCGTTCCTGGGATGCGGTGGTAATGGGCGACCGCGATTAGCCAAGGTCACCGGGACGGTGCATCTCGACGGTAAGCCGCTGGAAGAGGCGCAGGTCGCAATGGTGCTGGTCACCGATGCCAAATCGAAGTATCAACGTCCGTCTTCGGCCACGACCGACGCACAGGGCAGGTTTACACCGCAAACTTATGGAAAAGATGACGGTCTGCCGATCGGAAAATACAAGGTGGGGGTTCAGAAACGGGAACTGATGGGCCAGTTGCCCAAAGACTTCGATTCGGAGAATCCCGGCAAGTACAACCTGAAGTACAAATGGATCACGCCGATGTCCGCGGCCCAGCCCGATTCCTCGGGCATCACGGTTGAAGTAACCTCATCGGGCATGAAACCGGACATCATCGAATTGAAATCGGCTCCGCAGCCGGAGATCGAACTGACGGGACCGCAGCGGAAAGCTAACGAACCGTAAGTGGCTGTGCTCGTCACCACCAGTTTTGTTTTGGCCGGGTTGATTGTCGCCCGGCTTGTTCTGACCGTGATTGTGAAAGGATCTCCCGTGTTTCAACGTCCGCGGCGTGGTTTCACGCTCATCGAACTGCTGGTGGTGATTGCCATCATCGCCATTCTGATCGCTCTGCTGCTCCCGGCCGTGCAACAGGCCCGTGAAGCCGCCCGCCGCACCGAGTGCCGCAACATCCTCAAACAATGGGGCCTGGCGCTGCACAACTACCACGACAACTTCAACGTTCTTCCCAGCGGCGGCATGGGTGTCGCGCCCGTGGGAGCCTCGCCGAGCAGAAGCAACAACTGCTTCGGTTTCCATGTGCGACTGTTGCCCTATGTCGATCAGGCTCCACTCTACAATCAGTTCGACATGAATATGTTCTACGACGATGGCCCGAATCTGGCGCTCAAGCGGCAATCGTTTCCGCTGTTGTTCTGCGCCAGTTCACGTCTCGCGGACAAGCAGTCGGATTCGGCTGCTGACCGATGGACGCCGAACTATTACGGTATTGCCGGCCCGAAAGGCCCCAAGCCCGCGCCTCTGTCCGGAAACTACGCGCATGTCGGCAATACCACGACCGATCATGGTGGATTCGCCCAAGGCGGTCTCCTGCCGATTCAGATTTGTCTGAACTTCCGCGACTGCACTGACGGGCTCTCGAACACGCTGCTGATGGGTGAAATCTCGGGCGAAGCCGCTTCAGGGTGGTCCAGAAACTTCCGGGACTGGACTCAGGGTGCGAATAGTAATGTCGGGGGCGGAACGGCTAGCTATGCCAGTAAGAACGTCGCTTTTCCGATTTCGCGTTACTCCGGCTGGACGTCTGGTAACGCCTCGCGACTCTTCAACGACGTGCGGTTTTGCAGTCAGCATGTGGGCGGTGCCCATTTTCTGATGGGGGATGGCACCGTGCGCT
>DASRYX010000193.1:0-2275 GCA_035686985.1 Planctomycetaceae bacterium
GGCGATTCCCGTAATCCGCGCCACGGTGTCGACCGGATACTGCGTCATTACCCGGTCGCGAAGCTGTTCCGAGCCGTGGCAGTGACGGGACAGGTAATCTTCATCGGCCAGACCATCACGGAAGAGAACGTGCATGATGCCCAGTGCGAGCGCGGCGTCGGTGCCCACGCGCGGTGTGAGATGCCAGTCGCTGCGTTCGGCCGTTCGCGAGCGGTACGGATCGATCGTTACGATCTTCGCGCCACGTTTTCGGGCCGCGACCATCCGCACCCACAGATGCGAATTCGTCACGGCCGTGTTGGAGCCCCAATTGATGATGTACCGGCTGTCGTCGATGGCTTCGGGATCGGTCCCGATGCGGCCGCCGATCGTGTAGCTGTAGCCCGCAACCCCCGCGGTCGCGCAGATTGTGCGATCCAGCATCGACGCGCCGAGCCGATGAAAAAACCGTCGGTCGAGACTTTCCCCCTGGATGCGGCCCATCGTCCCGCAATAACTGTAGGGCAGAATCGCTTGCGGTCCGTCCGCGGAAGTCATCAGCGCACGGAACTGCTGGGCGATGACATCCAGCGCGGTATCCCAACTGATGCGCTCGAACTCTCCGCTGCCTTTCGGACCGATGCGGCGTAACGGATGCAGTACACGTCGCGGCGAGTAAACCCGTTCGAGATAGTGCGCCATCTTGTGGCAGAGAAACCCGCGTGTAAACGGGTGTTCCGGATCACCCCGCAATCGCGACGCCGCTCCGTCTTCCACCGTGACCAGCATCGAGCACGTGTCCGGGCAGTCGAGCGGACAGACCAAGCGATGGGCAAGCGAGTTCGCGGACATGGCGTTCTTGTTATCGTCGGGCAACTTCGGATTCTGATCACCGAACATACTATCCTGTGAGAAAATTGCGTGATACGCTATCTTTCTCCAGATTGAACTTCGATCCCTGCAATCGCGGGGGGAGTCACCCCCAGATGGTGCTATGCCCACGACGTCTCTCACCGGTGAAGCGTTCCTGGCGGTCGTTTCCAAGAGCAGTCTTGTCGATGCCGAGCGGTTGAAACGCGCGGTCGCCGAATATCATACGGGGGGTGGCAACACTGATGACGCCCAGGCGCTCGCCGAGCATCTCATCGCCAAATCGCTGATTACCCGCTGGCAGGCCGAGAAGCTCCTGCTCGGGAAGCACAAGGGGTACTTCCTCAGCAAGTACAAGCTGTTGTCGCTGCTCGGCAAAGGCGGGATGAGCTCCGTCTTCCTGGCCGAGCACACGCTGATGCGCCGCCGCTGCGCGATCAAGGTACTGCCGCACAAGCGCGTCGCCGATTCGTCGTATCTGGCACGGTTCCATCGCGAAGCGCAGGCGGTCGCGTCGCTGGATCACCCCAACATCGTGCGGGCGTACGACGTCGACCATCAGACCGAGCGCGACACCGATATCCACTTCCTCGTCATGGAGTATGTCGAAGGACAAAGCCTGCAGGAACTGGTCGGCCGCTCGGGGCCTTGCCCGCTTGTCGACGCCGTCGATTATGTCCGTCAGGCGGCGATCGGATTATCGCACGCCCATCAGGCCGGTCTGGTCCATCGGGACATCAAGCCCGGCAATCTGCTGCGCGATCAGCATGGCGTGGTGAAGATCCTCGACCTCGGTCTGGCCCGGTTCTTCGATAACCAGGGGGAAGAGCAGGCGCTGACGATTCAGCACGACGAAAAAGTGCTGGGCACGGCGGATTATCTCGCCCCGGAACAGGCGCTCGACAGCCACAGTGTGGACGCGCGAGCGGACATCTACAGTCTTGGATGCACGCTCTATTTCCTGCTGACGGGACATCCCCCCTTCACCGAGGGAACGCTGACGCAGCGGTTGATGGCGCATCAGACGAAGGAACCGCCGCCGGTGGAACAGGACCGGCCGGATGTCCCCGCGTCGCTGATTACCATTGTCCGCAAGATGATGGCGAAGAAGCCCGACGACCGATACGCCACCGCGGAGGAAACCGCGGAAGCCTTGCGGAAATGGCTCAGCGCGTCGGCCCCCCCGGAATGGAAGAAGGCTCACCGCGATCTCTTCGCCGGCGACACCGCCCAACGGGCTGCTCCGGTCGTTGCTCAGGTGGTTTCTCCGGGTAAGTCCTTCGCGCCAACCGCCAAGCCGGTTGCGTCAACCAAAACCAGCCCGCCCGCGGCGGCGAGCCCGACACCGATGGTCGGCCCCGGTTCTTCCACGGCGTTCTCGTTCGGTCCGCTCGGAGGAGCCGGTGGGCCTCGGCAGGACGACGGC
>DASRYX010000194.1:0-3517 GCA_035686985.1 Planctomycetaceae bacterium
GTTCGGCCAGCGTCCGGATGCGCAGAGTGCCATTTTCGAGGTAATTCAGCGAGAAATTGAGCCGATCGAAGAATTCCCGCTTCTGCCAGTTGGCACGAGCCCGGCGGTGGCCGATGAACCAGCCGAACCCCATGAGCACGAAGCCCACGATGATTTTCAGCAGATGCTGTTGAACTTCCGAAACAATAATGCGAACGGCGTCCGACAGAGTCATCATGCGTCCTTGCGTGTCCAACTCTTACAGATATTCATGTAACCCACGGCGATCGACTTCAGCGATGAGTTCCCGGATCGAATTCTCATCCCGCCGGTCTGCGACTAATGTGACTGTCGGGGTATGGATAATGATCAGATCCTTCACGCCGAACGTGGCGATCAGATGGTCCTTCTCACCGGCGATGATGCAGCCGTGTGTTTCGATCCCGCAGTGCGTGGCGGCGACCGTGTTGCCGTCGTTGTCGTGGGGCAGAAAACGGGGCAGTGCCTGCCAGCTGCCGACATCGTCCCATTGAAATGGCGCCGGCAGGACGAACACGCTCTTCGCACGTTCCAGCACGGCGTAGTCGATCGAGATCGAGGGCATCGACGGGAAGATTTCAGCGAGACCCGCATCCCACTGGCGGGTGCCGATCATCGGCCGTAACTGGTCGCATCGGGCGGCAATCTCGGGCTCATATTCGGCGAGCGCCCGCAGAATGGCGTCGGCGCGCCAGACGAAAATGCCACAGTTCCAGTAGTAATCGTCCCCAGCAGCGTAGCGGGCGGCGGTCAGCTGATTCGGCTTTTCCTTGAAGGCCTGCACTTCGTAAACGGTCGTACCATCGGCGGTGTGCGGCTCTCCGCGCTGAATGTAACCGAATCCCGTGGACGGATACGTGGGCGGCACCCCGAACAGGACGAAGGCCTGTGGCTGGTGTTCCACGAGCGTCACCGCGCGACGTACGGCGTCCTGAAACGCGTCGTCCGGGCCGATGATATGATCGGCCGGAACCACCAGCATGATGGCTTCGGGATCGGCGGACAGCAGTCGCAAGGCGGCGAGGGCGATGCAGGGCGCGGTGTTGCGTCCGCAGGGTTCGACAAGAATCTGGTCGGGCAACAGCTCGGGAAGTTGTTTTGCGGTTACGGCAGCGTATGCGGCCCCCGTGACGACCCACAGGCGATGCGGAGCAATCAGCGGCAGACACCGGTTTGCCGTGGCCTGGATGAGCGTTTTATCCGAGATAAACTGCTGGAACTGCTTGGGCAGCGCCCGTCGACTTTGTGGCCAAAGCCGGACCCCGGAACCCCCCGCCATCACCACCGTATGCAGCACGCGACCTCCCCTCGTGTTTGTCGAGCCGTATCATCCACGGTGGCTCGCGGCGGTGTCAAACCGAGCGCTACAGTTGCCGAGTCTTACCGAGGACATTATCCGTCAGTTCGCGGAACTGTTGAACACGGCTGGTGATGATGCTCAGGCTCTTGGTCCAGAATTCTCCCCCACGGAGATCGAATCCGAGCGTCGATTGCACCGCGTCTTCGGCGTCCTGACAACCGGTCGCCATCAGCAGCTGGCGATATTGCGCAGGGAAAGACGGGCCGGCGTCGCGCCCCACCGCATAGACACCCAGCGACAGCAGATAACCGAACGTGTAGGGAAAGTTGTAGAAGGGCAGGCTGGTGATGTAGAAGTGCAGCTTTGACGCCCAAAAGCGCGGGTTCCAGCCCCCGTCCGCAAGAGCCCCGAGATACGCTTCCTTCTGCGCGGCTTCCATGAGCTCGCCGAAGCGTTTCGCCGTGAGTTCTTCGCGCGCCCGTTCGACATGGAACGCATTCTCAAAGAGAAACCGCGCGTGGATGTTCATCAGGAACGCCACCGCGTCGCCCAGCAAGCCGTCCAGAAGCGCGAGCTTCTCATAATCGGTTTTCGCCCGCTGCAGACGCTGTTCGTTCAACACGGCTTCGGCAAACGTGGAGGCCGTCTCGGCGAGATTCATCGGGTAATCGGCGAGGAAGACCGGCTCATCACGCAGCACCCAGGAGTGATACGCGTGACCAAGTTCGTGAGCCAGCGTCGACATGCTGTCCGCGGAGTTTGTGTAGGTCATGAAGATCCGCGAGACCTTTGGTGTCGGCAAGCTGGTGCAGAATCCCCCCTGGCGTTTGCCGCTGCGGTTCTCCGCTTCCACCCACTTTTCCGTGAGCGCCATCCGCGCGAAAGAGCCGAGTTCGGGGCTGAACTGCTCGAAGGCTTCGACGATCCAGTCGCAGGCCTGATCATACGAGATGTCGTCATCCACAACGGTGCCGGGAATCGACGGCAAGGGAGCCGCCAGGTCGTACCAGGTCAGCTTTTCCAGACCAAGCCAGCGGGCTTTGCAGTCGAGGTAATCCTTGAGCACGGGCTTATGCGCGGTGATGGTGCTCCACATAGAATCGAGCGTGGCCCGACTCATGCGGTTGTACATCAACGGCGCTTCGAGATGATCTTTCAAGCCCAGGCGACGATAGGTCGTCAACCGCGTTCCGGCGATGTGATTGATCGCGTCCGCGCAAGAATCTTCGATCGTCGCCCACGCGGCATCGACGGCGAAGAAATTGTTCTCGCGCACGGTCCGCTGCGGGGAATCGAACAGCACCTGCCCCGGTGACTTCTGGACCGGCTTTCCCTTTTCGATCACCGTCACGCGCAGCGCGCCGGACAACCGGTCATACATGCGACCCCAAGCGTGGAGCCCATCCACCGCTAAGTCCGCCGCGAGGAGTTCCTGCTCGCGCGGCAGCCGGAATGTCGCCTGTCGCCGCTTTAATTTGAGGAAGTACGAGATCTTCGTGAGATACGTCGACGCGGCAATCGCCTGCTGGAAGTCATCGTTGCTCAGTTCCTTCAGCGCGAATTCGACGGTCGTCGCCAGCCGTTCGCGATAGGGTCCCAGCGCCGACAGCTCCGCTTCCAGCTGTTGATAGAGCTTATTCTCGGCATCGCCGGCGGACTGGCAGCCGATGTACGCGGAGAGATCGGTGTATTGCGCGTCGACCGTTTCGTACTTCTGCAGGAAATTTTCCCACTCGGTGACCGTCGAGGCCTGAAACGCCGGCAATTTCTCGGCGTCTTCGGCAAGCGATTTGATCCGCGATGAGAACGCATCGAGCGTGGTGCGAAACGTCGGCGTGTTCGGCGTGGGAAAGAGCGATTCCAGATCCCAGCTCAACGGATAACGGCCGGTGGTCATAGGGTCACTTTCATGTGGATCGTCACATCATCGCGGCAGGCGAGCGGGGGGAGGTTACTCCCCCCGGTGATTCGAATTCAAGACCGCGATCAATCACCGAGGGGACTGACGTCCCCCCGCTCGCCCTGCAGCGTCAGCACCAGTTTCCGTTGGCCGCCGTGATTGCGGTGTTCGCAAAGGTAGATGCCTTGCCAGGTGCCGAGCATCAGGTGGCCGTTTTCAACGGGGATCAACAGCGAACTTCCCAGCAGCGACGACTTCACATGTGCGGGCATATCGTCCGGGCCTTCGCAGGTGTGAAC
>DASRYX010000195.1:0-3066 GCA_035686985.1 Planctomycetaceae bacterium
GAAAGGCTGGGCTTCCGATGGGTGGCTGGGGCGAAGTCTTCGCCGCCCCAGAGGGCAGCGCTGTTATCTGGGTTGTCGCGGGCTCCAACGCAGCCACCCCATCGAGGACAACTAACGTGCACGGCGTTTGACGGCGTAACCATAAGAAATCGGCCACGTCGGTTCGGCACCGAGTTCCTGTTCCGCCTTGATCGCCCAGTAGGGCTCGCGCAGCAACTCCCGCGCGATGAACACCAGGTCCGCGTCGCCGCCGGTGATGATTTCGTTCGCCTGTCGGGCTTCCGTGATCAGTCCCACCGCGCCGGTCATGATCCCGGATTCCTCGCGAATCTTGCGGGCCAGCGGGATCTGATAACCCTTGCCGACGGGAATCTTCGCTTTCGGCACCAACCCGCCCGAGGACACATCGATCAGGTCGATGCCCAGTTCCCGCAATCGCGTGGACAGCACGACCGATTGATCAATGTCCCAGCCGCCGTCGGCCCAGTCGGTGCCGGAGATCCGCACGAACACGGGCAACTCGGCGGGAACGAGTTCGCGGACGGACTTCGCCACACGCAGCAGCAACCGCATGCGGTTTTCGAGACTGCCGCCGTAGTCGTCCGTGCGGTGATTGCTCAACGGCGACAAAAATTCATGCAGCAGGTATCCATGTGCGGCGTGAATTTCGATCACCCGGAACCCGGCGGTCAGTGCCCGGCGTGTCGCGGCTTCAAACGCGGTGACGATACCGTCGATTCCGGCCTGATCGAGCGCTTGCGGGACCGGGTTGCCGTCGTCGAAGGGGATGGCACTCGGCCCGACGACCGGCCAGCCGCCCGCCTGCGGAGTCATCAAGCCGCCGCCGCCGTTCCAGGGGAGATCACAGCTCGCTTTGCGACCCGCGTGGGCGAGCTGGATGCCGGCCACGGCCCCCTGTGAATGCACAAACCGTACGATCCGCGCGAGAGGTTCGATGTGCTGGTCCCCCCAGATGCCGAGATCGCCGGGCGTGATGCGGCCGTCCGCGGTCACCGCGGTCGCCTCCACAACGACCAGACCCACACCGCCGGACGCGCGGCTACCCAGATGGACGAGATGCCAGTCATCGGCGAACCCGTCTTTGGAAACGTACTGGCACATCGGTGACATCACGATCCGATTGCGGAGTGTCACGCCGCGGATGGTCAGCGGGCTGAGCAGATCCACCTCGGGCGACTCGCGGTCATGCTCGCACGCAGCCCGCCCTTGAGCCGCAGGCGTCCGTTCAGCGGTTTGTTCGGTCATGATGGGCTTTCTGAAGGAAAGATTGAGTGCTTTCACTGCTGAATACCGGCGTCGCGCGCGGATCTTTCACGCGATGCAAAAAAGAGACCCAGCCTTAAGAAAGGCTGGGCTTCTAATAAACTCCGGTCCCCTCTCCCTCGAGGGAGAGGGTTAGGGTGAGGGGGTGAGCGCTTCCCAGTGGCGGCGACTTGTGGGCGTGTTGCCGCGTTGTTCCCCCTCATCCGGCCTTCGGCCACCTTCTCCCTCAGGGAGAAGGGCCGCGGGCGTTGCTTGTTGAAGAGCAGAGCCCAGCCATGCAATGGCTGGGCTTCCGTCCTTTGCGCCTTTTTTGCGGCGGATCAATTCTTTTCCGCTTCGATCGCGGCCCAGTCGACCAGCGCGATTTCGCGGACGACTTCCGTGACCGTGCTGCGGGTGACGGCGCGGTCGCCTTTGCCGCCGCGGGTGACGAGGGCGTATTTCATCTGGCCGCAGACCAGCACCTTGTCGCCGTCGGTTTTGATATGCAGGGAATCGCTCGGCCGCGTGCACAGTTGGATGCCGATGACTTCGTCCTGCGGTTCGAGCTTGATGCCCCGCACGCCGCGACCGGCTCCGGACAACGCCGCGACTTCTTCCAGCGTGAAATGAATCACGCGACCTTTGTGCGAGGCGAGAAACACCGACGTCGCGTCACCGACCAGTTGCACGGTCACCACGCGGTCACCGTCCTGCAACCGGCAAAACTTTCGGCCGGCTTTGGTAGACGCCGCGCGGAACGGGCTGAGCGGAATCTGCAGCACGTTCCCCAAAGCCGTGGCCACGAACAGATACGGCGTCGGCGGAGAATCGCTGCCGTAGTCTACGTCCGCCGGGGTGAACCGGGCATCGGTCGTGACGGCGGCGATGATCTGTGTGCCATCCGCCATCTTCACGTGCTTCGACAGCGGTTCGCCGTAGCCGGAACTCGCGGGGATGTCGGACATCGGCAGCGTGTACGCCACGCCGTCACGGGCGAAGAAGACCACGGTGTCGAGCGTGCTGCCGGGGACGACGTCCAGGACGGAATCACCTTCCCGCACGCGCGTGGTTTCGGTGCTCTGCAACCGGCCGACGCGCTTGATCCAGCCCTCGCGCGTCAGCACGACGTTGGTGTTTTCGCGGACGATGTACGCCGAGGCGTCGTACTCGACGATGTCCTTGCTCTTGCCGAGCGCGGTGCGGCGTTTGTCACCGAATTTGTCGGAGAGTTCCTGCAGCTCCGACTGCACGAGGTTCCACATTTTCTTTTCGGACGCGAGCAGCTTCCGCAGCTTTTCCGCCTGTTCGCGCTTCTCGTTGAGCTCGCCCATGATCGAGTTGATCTCGAGCTGCGCGATGCGATACAGCTGCAACTCGAGAATCGCCATCGTCTGCGGTTCATCGAGCAGCGGGAACGCCTTCAGCAGTTTGTCGCAGGCGTCGCGTTTGCCGGTGCTGCTGCGGATGATCTTCAGCGCGCGATCCAGATCGTTGAAGAGGATCGCGAAGCCTTCGAGGATGTGCAGCCGGTGTTCGAGCTGCCGGAGCTGATACTCGAGCCGCTTGCGGATGGTCTCCAGGCGGAACGTGAGGAAGTACCGCAGCATGTCGGCGAGGTTGCACCGCGCGGGGATCATCGCCCCGCTTTCGTCCGGCACCAGACACGTCGCGTTGTAGGCGAAGTTCAGTTCCAGCGAGGTGTGCTTGTAGAGATAGGCCAGCACCGCGTCGTGATCGGCACCGGGCTTGAGTTCCAGCACGATCCGCAAGCCGTGCTTGTCGTCGGTTTCATCGTGGACA
>DASRYX010000196.1:0-11445 GCA_035686985.1 Planctomycetaceae bacterium
ACGACGCTGTTCCGGCTGATCGCGACGTTGCTGCCGCTGCAGGACGGTGAGATCACGCTGCTAGGAAGCTCGATCTCTTCCCAAGCCGCCCGGGTGCGACATCATCTCGGGGTGACGTTTCAATCGCCGAGCGTGGACATCCGGCTGACGGTGGCGGAGAACCTCGTCCATCAGGGACAACTCTACGGCCTGCAGGGACGCCATCTCACAGAGACGATGGACCGCGTGCTGACAGCGCTCGGACTGCAGGACCGTCGGCGCGAGCTGGTGGAGACGCTGTCCGGCGGTCTGAAGCGGCGCGTGGAGATTGCCAAGAGCCTGCTGCACGGGCCGAGGTTTCTGCTGCTGGACGAACCGAGCACAGGGCTCGATCCCGGGGCAAGGCTGGACTTGTGGGAAGTGCTGACCCGTCTGCAGCGCGAGCAAGGCGTGACCGTGCTTGTCACGACGCACCTGATGGAAGAAGCCGAGAAGTGCGATCGGCTCGCCATTCTCGATCGCAGCCGGATTGTCGCCTGCGACTCTCCGTCACGATTGCGGCAGGCGCTGGGGGGAGACTGTCTCACGATCCGCGCGGCCGCACCGGACGATTTAGCGAAGCAGATTGAGCAGCGCTTCGGTGTCACGCCACGAGTCATGGGCGACGTGCTGCGGCTGGAACATCCGGCCGCACTGGATCTCCTGCGGGATGTCGCGGCGGCGTTTCGCGATCAGATTGCTTCGATCGCGCTATCCAAGCCCACGCTCGAAGATGTTTTCATCGAACGGACCGGGCATCGATTCTGGGATGACGCGAAAGAGACCGAGGGATAGAAATCCCTGGGCTTCACGGACTAACTCTCAATCACGTCCGTCACGAACATTTTGCCGGGGCTGTGGGTGATGGCGAAGGGCGGTCGGGCCGCCTGCAAGACCGCCTGCGGAGTGACACCGCACGCCCAGAAGACCGGCAACTCGCCGTCGTGAATCGGGACCGCATCGCCGTAATCGGGCCGGGCAACGTCCGCGATGCCGATGTGTTCGGGGAAGCCGAGGTGCACCGGTGCCCCATGAGAACGCTGGAATGTCGACGTGACCTGCACGGCGCGAATTGCATCCGCCGGTTTGAACGGCCGCATCGACACCACGAGCGGTCCTGAGAAACGTCCGGCTGGTGTGCACGCGACGTTCGTGCGATACATCGACACGTTACAGCCGACTTCGAGGTGTCGCACGGGCAGCATCGCTTGCACGAGCGCCGTTTCGAAGGTGAACGAGCAGCCGATCAGAAAGCTGACGAGATCATCGCGCCAGTACTGATGGACATCCGCCGGCTCGTCAACCAGTTCTCCATTGGTCCAGACGCGATAACCCGGCAGATCACTGCGCAGATCCGCATCGGGGGCCGTCGCTGGTGTCCACGAACCCGCCGCGGTCACTTCAATCAGCGGGCAGGGTTGCGGATTCCGCTGACAGAACAGGAGAAAGTCGAACGCCCAGTCCTGTGGCAGCATCACGAGATTCGCCTGTGCATACCCTGGTGCAAGGCCGCACGTCGGACCAGTCAAAGCTCCTTCGCGGCAGGCCCGGCGAACTTCCATCCCCGTTCGTAGCATGCGATTTCTCCAGACGGATCCGGTCTGACCTCAGACGAGATCGCGCCAACGCGGTTACAATGGCTTTATCGTACGAAGACCGGGCGTCGATCGGAAACGGATGCAACGATGGAAACCTTGGCCGAGCGGTTAGCGGTTCTGCCTCAAGTGGGGCGGCTGGAATGGATTGGCTTAAGCCCGCAACCGCGCGGGGAATTACGCTCGGTGAACGAAGCCGTTCTGCTGGTCGGTCATGGTCTCGAAGGCGATCATCACGCGAAGCGCCGAGCCGGCTCGAAGCGGCAGGTCACGCTGATTCTCTCCGAGCACCTGGCGGCGGTGGCGAGTCTGGTCCATCAGCCGCAGATCGCGCCGGGATTGCTGCGACGGAATCTGGTCATCTCGGGAATCAACCTCATTGCGTTGAAGGGTCGCCGATTCAACATCGGTGAGTGCGAACTGGAAGGCACCGGTCCGTGCGATCCGTGCTCACGGATGGAAGAAAATCTCGGACCGGGCGGATTGAACGCGATGCGCGGTCATGGCGGTCTCACCGCGAAAGTGCTGGTCGGAGGCACGATTCGCATTGGCGACACGGTCCAGGTGGTGTGATCCCACCGCTCTCTGCTTGGCCGCCGTCTGCGCATCGGGTTAAGATGACGCCTCCGTTCGATGAGTTCCTCGCAGCACGTCTCCGGCACCCGTAGCGAAAGAGCCGCACCTTGGAATCGAAATCCCTTTCCGTGGTGAGACGCGCCGTGAGTGCCGGCGGTCCGCTGCTCGCGCTGATTGCGGTTTACCTGCTTTTCGCTGGACTCGAATCGGCTCTGTTGTGGCAGACGGGATCGAATCGCGCGGCGGTCTTTCTCACCGCCGAAAACCTGCAGAAGATCGTCATTAACAGTTCGGTGATCGGCGTCTGTGCCCTCGGGATGACGGTCGTGATCATCTCCGGCGGGATCGATCTTTCCGTCGGCAGCGGCGTGGCCCTGTGTGCGACCGCGCTGGCCTGTGGGCTCAAGGCGAACTGGAATCCGTGGCTCGTCATGCTCATCACGCTGTTGCTGGGCGCGCTGCTGGGAGCGATCAACGGCACGCTGGTGAGCCTGCTGCGCGTCGTGCCGTTCATCGTCACGCTGGGCACAATGACGGTGTATCTTGGTGCCGCGAAAATGATGGCGGAGAAGATAGACGGCGGGCAAACCGTTCGGCCGGCCGCATACTCGCCAAACGATCCCAACTTTGCCAACAACCAGGTGCCGGTGTGGCTGCAGCGGTTCACGAGTGGGCGCGATTACGCGCTGTGGCCGCCGCGGTTCTCCACACCCGAACCATCACAACCGCGCGCTGGCTGGGACGAATCGCTCGATTGGATCCGTTATCCGTCGAGTATCTGGCTGGGCGCGCTGATGGCTTTGACCTTGGCGGGCGTGTTGCACTTCACCGTCTTCGGCCGCCATCTGTTTGCACTCGGGTCCAACGAAGCCACCGCACGTCTGTGTGGTGTCAATGTGATCGGCACCCGCATCGCGGTTTACACTTTGTCGGGCTTGTTCGTAGCGCTCGCCGGGATCTACCAGTTTTCCCGACTCAGCAGCGGCAATCCCACATCCGGCAGCGGACTCGAACTACGCGTGATTGCGGCGGTGGTGATCGGCGGCGGCAGTCTCTCCGGCGGACGCGGTTCGGTGATGGGCACGCTCGCCGGAGCGGCACTGATGGCCGTGATCGCCAGCGGCTGCACGCAACTCGGCGTCTCGAACTCGCTGCAGGACATTATCCTCGGCGTGATCATCGTCGCTGCGGTGGCGCTCGATCAATTCCGCCAGCGGCGGTTTGCATCGGCATAAAACAGAAGCCCAGGGAGTCCGTTCCCCAGGCTTCTGACAAAACGTGCGATCAGCCGGGTTTATTGCACCGCGCGGAAATCGAGCAAAACCGTGTTGCCGTCGGTCGTCTGCATGCGGTTCAACACTTCCCGAGTCTTCTCGATCACAAGCCGCGCTTCACCCGACACGAGGTCTTCGAGCGCGACGAGGAAGTCGACACCGCGGTCAAAGGTTACCTTCGGCAGGCGAACGATGTCGGTCTTGCCGTCGCGCTGCGACACCGGTCCCTGCACCGCGGCGAGAAGTTGAATCGCCTGCACGGTCAGGTCGGGTCGCTTTGACAGCACCTGAATCACTTCCGGTCCATGTTGATAGTACGCCGCGACAAGTTGCCGGCCGGTGGGCGATCCCTGCAGGACGCGATCGCGGTATTGTCGCAGATCGGTGTAGAGCCGTTCCGGAGCCGCGACCGCGCCGAGCTTGATTCCCGCGGCGTACGGCAGCAGCTTGGCTTTATCCGCGACCGAGCGGATCGCGCACGATGACCCGTAAATCGACTTGATGCCGCTCTGGTCGTCGGCCAGCAGAAACGCCGATCCCGGACCGAAGTATCGGGCGCCATAGAACGGGTTCATGATTGCATCGACCGGGGGATTCTGATGTCCCAACCCGAGCGCATGCCCGACTTCATGCACACAAACTTCAATGAAGTCGATCTTGCCCGAGGCCGGTGAGATCGCCCACGGTTCGCCGCTGTCGAAGTGCAGATCGCCCGCCAGTCCGGAAGTGAGTGACGACGGGAAGTACGCGTGGGCCAGCACACCGAATGGTCCGTCGAAGGCGTGTAGACCAAACCGGAGGTTGGGCGTGGTGCCCGCGGCGTAGGATGTGTCCGCCGGCGTGGGAAGCGGTCCCGAGTCCGCGACTTCGGTGAAGTTCAGCGGCGCTACGGACGCCCAGACCGACAGGGCTTCCTGCACGCCTGCGCGAAGCTGATTCGCGGTCACGCCCGACATCGACCCGTTCAGCAGATTCGAATAGCTATAGGAAATGTCCACCGTCGCGCCGGCACCGCCCGGTTGCGGCCACTTCCATGCCGGATTCTGCACGTTGAACTCGCCAGCCTGGACCGGGTGCGGCGTGTCCTCGTTGTTGACCTGCGGCTTGTAACCCGGCGCATACATTGCGCAGGGGACCGACGGGTCGGTGTGCTGCAGGCAGCCAAAACCTTCTTGTCGAATGCGCACGAGCGGTGCACGCTCAAGTGTTCGCGCTGACAATGCCGGAGCGCTCGCCACCGGGTCCTCTATCGCTACAGGATGACGTGGTGGCTCATCGCCAAGCGCAAAGATCGCCAGTCCGGTTAAAATCGACGCGGCCCAGGGAACACAACGTCCCCGTTCGTCGAGATGTAACTTCATCGCGAACTCCAGTCGTAACGATTGAAAAGTGGCCCATGCTCTGGGCGCGGGAGATGGTTAATGATGTAAAACACTGCAAGGACGTTCCGCAATCCCTGCGCAGTGAGAATTAGCGGAAATACACAGAAACCACTATGCACGGGCGCGTTATCGAACGCCTACAGGCTGCAATGGGCACTTGCTGGCAATAAAGCTTTCTTGCCGTCCATCGAGTTCGAATTCCACGGTCAGGATGCGGTGCCGGGCGAATCCATCGGAAAGGTCGATCACGGTCCCTAAGCCATAACGGGGATGCCGCACGGTCATGCCCACACTGAAGCCGAGAGGCACCTCGGCGGACTGGGCCGCACCCGCTTCCAACGCCGCGCCCGTCGTGAGTTTCGGCAGCATGGATTGCAGTCGCGCGAGTTTCGGCGGTGGCGCGGCGAGACGATCGTCCGGATCGTATTGTTCTTCATCCATCGACGACGGCCAGGCAGCACTGCCCCGAGTGCAATCGACGTTCGTGTAAGGCATCTCCTGCAGAAAATCGCTGGGAATCGTCGACAACTCGCGGCCGTGGATGTCCCGCTTGCAAGTGTGCGTCATCACGAGTTGATGTTCGGCGCGCGTGATCCCCACAAACAACAATCGCCGTTCCTCTTCGATCTCTTTCGGTTCATAGTTCCGTAGTGAGCGTTCGTGCGGGATGAGGTTCTGTTCGACGCCGATGATGTAGACGCAGGGGAATTCCAGTCCCTTGGCTGCATGGAGTGTCATGAGCGTCACCGCGCCGAGATCGGTCTCCAGGGCATCGACATCTTGCGCGAGACTGGCCGTTTCGAGAAAGCCACCGAGGGACGCTTCATCACCACCCGTTTCGTCATAATGACGGGCGGCGGCAATGAGTTCGTCGACGTTGCTCTTGCGCTGCAGGTCTTCTTCGTTCTGCAGCGACCCGTCCTGTTGATACTGCGTGCGGTGGACAATCTCGATGAGCAGTTCGGCAACCGGGCCGTAAGACCGCGCGGCGAATGCGTCGATCATTTCGGCAAACTGTTTCAGTGCCGTCACCGCACGTTTCGACAGCCCGGGAATCTGATCGGCACAGCGGGCCGCATCGAGCAGCGGGATGGACGCGGAATCCGCCCACTTGATCAACTTGTCCTCGGTGGTCTTGCCGATCCCCCGTGCAGGGGTGTTGACGACGCGGCGAAACGCCATGCGGTCGCGCGAGTTGTCGATCAGCCGCAGATACCCGATCAGATCTTTGACTTCGCTGCGTTCATAAAAGGCGACACCGGCCGCGACCTGATACGGCACCCGTGCACGGGCCATCGCCGTTTCCAACGACCGCGACAACGCATTGACGCGGTAAAAGATCGCGAAATCGGACCACCGCCGTTCTCCCGCTTCGACCTGACGGCGAACATCCGCCGCGATCGACTCGGCTTCTTCGCGGCCGTTTACGAACAGCCGCAGTTCTACATCCGGACCGGATGCATTGTCGGTTCGCAGAACTTTCACCTTGCGGTGTTTGTTGTGCGCGATGAGTGCATCCGCGGTCTGCAAAATCTCCGGCGTGCTACGAAAGTTTTCTTCCAGGCGGATGACGGCGACATTCGGGAAGTCACGTTCAAACCGCAGAATGTTCTCGATCTGCGCGCCACGCCAGCCGTAGATGGACTGGTCAGGATCACCGGTCGCACACAAGTTCGGATGGATCTGTGAGAGGGCCGCAACGATCTGGTATTGCGCGCGGTTGGTGTCCTGATACTCATCAACCAGAATGTAACGAAAGCGTTGATCCCATTCGGCTCGCAGATCGTCCTGCTCCTGCAGGAGAATCGCGACGTGCACCAGCAGGTCATCGAAGTCGACGGCGTTGGCTTCGATGAGCCGCTTCTGGTACTTCGGATACACCCGCGCGACGACGGCTTCCAGATGGTTGCCCACGCGCTCCTCAAACCGGGCTTTGAACGTCTCCGGCGTGATCAGATCGTTCTTCACCTGGCTGATCTGCCAGCCGATTTTATTCGGAGGAAAGTGCGTGGCGTCGATGTCTTCGTCGTGCAGGATTTCCTTCAAAAGACGGTGCTGATCACCGGTATCGAAGATCGAAAAATTCGGCTGCAATCCGACGGCCGCACCGCGCTCGCGCAGCAATCGGGCGCAGAACTTGTGGAACGTCGTCACCCACATGCGCCGACCGGGTAACAACCGTTCGACACGCTCGGCCATCTCGCGGGCCGCTTTGTTGGTGAACGTGATCGCGAGGATCTCCCACGGCGAGACGCCGCGATCGACGAGCCGGGCAATCCGCCGCGTGATCACCCGCGTCTTCCCAGACCCCGGCCCCGCGAGGACCAAAAGCGGCCCCTCGAAATGCTCGACCGCCGCCCGTTGGCTCGGCGTGAGATCGTCCTGCGTCACTCCCGCGAACTCCTTTTCGCCCGTGTGGATTTCTGATCCAGGCGAACTTCAATTATAGCGGGGTTGTTGAGTCGGAACGATCCCTTGCGAGTCGATCTTGATGACCATAGTGAACAGCCAACGAACTTCTCATAGTGGATTAGCCGTCACTTTCCGATTCGTTGGGTAAATCTCTCTCTTGCATTTCGCACAGCGCCTTCGATGTCAGGAAACAGCCGGTCCCACGTATACCCGAGCTTTGCTAGCTCATGCCTAATCTTCTTTTTTCTGTTGAAGGCAATGTTCCACACCGTCCATTGTTCAACCTGATCAAACGGCTTGAACGATGGAGGTTCGACAGTGAATAGTCCAGATTGCGCTACCATTCTGGACGGTGGGTCATTCGGCACGAAGACGGATAACTCTTTGATCTCAAAAGGATCGCAGTCAGTTAGCCCCGGAATGATTTCCGGCATAGCGAGACAAAAAATGCTGCCATCGTAGAGGTCAGTCGAAGGCTCTGAAGCAAAGAACAGCGCAACCAAAGGGTCGCGAGTCCAATCAAGCAACCTTGTCGGCACTCCATGATGCTGCGCAATAGCCAACCAGTGCCAGTCATCTTTCGGAATCGGATCTACAAAGCGCGCTGCGTTTCGCTTGAAATCGGCCAACAGCTGCCGCTCGATTTCAATACGCCGCCGTGCCTTCGAACCTCTATCAAAAAGACGACTGATACCGGATTCATACATCCAAGCTGCATTCGACTGTCCACGAAAGACGTATGTAAGAGTCAATCCCTGCGAGAAGCTTAACAATTCTTCAACGCACCGAATGACCGGTCGTTTGAATCGCATGGATGGGGCTAGTGCTTCCAGAAAGTCGTAACGAACAATTCTTTCGTCACGTCGTAAGTGTTCTCGTCCGTTTCGGACAATAATTTCCCACCCAATCTTCTTAAGTGCATCTGGTCCAGTTTTTTGCGGTACCGATCCTTGGACTTGATCTGGATGCATGGCTCCCAGATTCGCGGCGTGCACGCTTTCGCTGTCGGCACCCACAAGACTTGCAAAGAATCGTTTTGCTTCCGATGGACGCCTTGCAACCACGAAGTCATATTCCCATTCGTCCCCGTCTATCCGCACGTAGTAGGCGTAAAAAGGTTTGGCCATGGGCTTCGCTTGGAAAAATGAAGAGGCCTCTTGCGTACGTGACTGCAAGAGGCCTCAAGCAATATAAACTTTTCCGGGTCAGCTTACTTCTTCGCCAACGCCGCTTGGGCGGCGGCGAGGCGGGCGATGGGGACGCGGTAGGGGCTGCAGCTCACGTAGTCGAGACCCGCTCCGTGGCAGAAGACCACGCTCGCCGGATCGCCGCCGTGTTCGCCGCAGATGCCGATCTTCAGGTCCTTGCGGACGCCGCGGCCTTTCTCGACGCCCATCTTCATCAACAGGCCCACGCCGTTCTGATCGATCGTCTGGAACGGATCGTTCGGAACGATGTCGTTTTCCTTGTAGTAGTTGATGAACCCGCCGTAGTCGTCGCGGCTCATGCCGAGCGTCGTCTGCGTCAGGTCGTTGGTACCGAAGCTGAAGAACTCAGCTCCGCTGGCGATCTGATCGGCGACGGCACAGGCCCGCGGGACTTCGATCATCGTGCCGACCATGTAGTCGACCTTCACGCCCTTTTCCTTGAAGACCGCATCGGCCTGGGCGCGGATGACCTTTTCCTGGTCCTTGTACTCGGTGAGGAACCCAACGAGCGGGATCATCACTTCGGGCTTCACGTCGATGCCCTTCTTCTTGACATCACACGCGGCTTCGAAGATCGCCCGGGCCTGCATCGCCGTGATTTCCTGGTACACGATTCCCAGGCGGCAACCGCGGTGACCGAGCATCGGGTTCGACTCGTGCAGTTCGTGCACCCGGCGGGCGATCACGTCGGTCGGGATGCCGATCTTTTCCGACAGCAACTGCTGCGCGGTGTGATCGTGCGGCAGGAACTCATGCAGCGGCGGATCGAGCAGACGGATGGTGACCGGCTTGCCCTGCATGGCCGTGAACAGCCCGGCGAAGTCTTCCCGCTGGAACGGCAGCAGCTTCGCAAGGGCTTTCTCACGTTCCGGCAGATCAACCGCGAGAATCATCTCGCGGAATTCATCGACGTGATCGAAGAACATGTGCTCGGTGCGGCAGAGGCCGATCCCTTCGGCGCCAAACGCTACGGCCGAAGTCGCATCCTTCGGGGTGTCAGCGTTCGTGCGGACCTTGAGCGTGCGATGCTTGTCGGCCCAAGTCATCAGCTTGGCGAACCGTTGATAGGTCGGCGATTCTTCGGCCTTCATCGACTTGTTGATGAGCACCTGAATGACTTCGCTCGGCTTGGTGTCGACCTTGCCGGCGAAGACTTCCCCGGTGAAACCATCGATGCTGATCCAGTCCCCTTCTTTGAGAACTTGACCGGCAACGGAGACGGTGGCCTTTTCGTAGTCGATCGTCAGATCGGACGCACCGACGACGCAGACCTTGCCCATCTGGCGGCTGACGAGCGCGGCGTGCGAGCTAGCCCCGCCGAACGCGGTCAGAATGCCCTTCGCGACCTTCATCCCGCGGAGGTCTTCCGGGGTCGTCTCGCGGCGGACCAGAACAAGTTCCAGCTTCGGATTCGCGAGGTATTTCGCTTCGGCTTCATCGGCATGAAAGACGATTTGACCCGTCGCGGCACCCGGACCGGCGTTGATCGCCTTGGTGAGCAGCCGACCGCCGTCTTGGGCGGCCTTCTTACCGGCCTGATCGAACACGGGTTGGAGCAGTTGGTTCAAATCGTCGGCAGGAATCCGCTTGGCGGACAGCGCATCGGCTTCGGTGATCTTGCCTTCATCGACGAGGTCGACGGCGATCCGCACGGCGGCGAAACCGGTTCGCTTGGCGTTGCGGGTCTGTAGCATGTAGACCTTGCCGCGTTCGACGGTGAACTCGATGTCCTGCACGTCTTTGTAGTGCGATTCCAGCTTCTTGCCGATCTCGTCCAGTTCTTTGTACGCCTGAGGCATATCCTTGGCGAGCGTTTCTTCAATCCGCAGCGGGGTGCGGATCCCGGCAACAACGTCTTCACCCTGAGCGTTGATGAGGTAATCGCCACAGTAGCCGGGCGTGCCGAGGGCACCATCGCGGGTGAGCGCCACACCGGTGGCACAGTCGTCGCCGAGGTTGCCGAAGACCATCGCCTGAACGTTGACCGCCGTACCCCATTCGTGGGGGATACCGTAGGTGCGGCGATACACCATGGCCCGGTCGTTCATCCAAGAGCCGAACACAGCGCCGGCGGCACCCCAGACCTGTTCCATCGGATCGGTCGGGAAGTCTTTGCCGGTCTTGGCCTTCACCGCGGCTTTGAACTCGGTGACCAGTTCCTTCAATTGCGCGACCGACAGATCGCTGTCAACTTCGACCTTCGCGGCATGCTTCTTCTTTTCGAGCAGCTCTTCGAACGGGTCGGCGTCGGTCTTCTTCTCCGGCTTCATGCCGAGGACGACATCGCCGTACATCTGGATGAAGCGGCGGTAGCTGTCCCAGGCGAAGCGTTCGTTGCCGGACGCCTTCGCCAGCGAGACGACGGTCTGGTCATTGAGACCGATGTTAAGCACGGTGTCCATCATGCCCGGCATCGAGTCGCGAGCCCCCGAGCGGCAGGAGACGAGCAGCGGGTTGGCCGGATCGCCGAACTTCTTGCCCATTGAAGCTTCGACTTTCGCCATCGCTTCTTTGACCTGGGCTCCGAGTTCCGGCGGATACTTGCGGTCGTTGGCGTAGTAATACGTGCAGACTTCGGTGGTGATGGTGAAGCCGGCGGGGACGGGCAGGCCGATGTTGCTCATTTCCGCCAGATTCGCGCCTTTGCCGCCGAGCAGCTCGCGCATCTTGGAGTCGCCGTCCGACTTGCCGTTGCCGAAGAAATAGACGTACTTCGTCGCCATGGAATCCGCTTTCGTGAGAACTTGAGGAACATCGCGAGCCGGCGAGTCACGCTAATCGCAAGCGATGAAAACGTTTACGACAATCGTCCGCGATGTCCGGGGACATCTTCCCCGCGAGGAACGGGGCCGACGGTGGTTGAGTGCGCATCTTCAGCGCCCGAGACCACGCCCGCCGAAGGTTCGCAGGCTACCGGGACGGCTACTGATTTGCAACTGTTTGGAGAATTCGGTGTTCCGCGGCTCTGACCAGTCAGGAC
>DASRYX010000197.1:0-4255 GCA_035686985.1 Planctomycetaceae bacterium
GTGATGATCCCACATCAGTACCCAGTCGTATCGCCCGGCGGCGAAGACCGGCAACTGGAATTCATCCCTTGCGGCCGACGGCACCTGTTCCCAAGCCTGGCCGAGTTCATATCCCATCAGCCCGGCGATTCCACCTTGAAACGGCGGCAGATCAACCACCGGCTCGATGGGGGACGACGCCATCGCCGTCCGCACCCGGGCAAACGGATCAACTCCATAAACCGGACGCACATCAGTGAAGAAGTCGACCGGATCGGCGGTGAAAAAAGAATACCGTCCCCGAGAAGAGGATGTCGCCGCACTGTCCAGCAGCAGCAGCGACGGCCAGTCCGCAAACGCCCGCACCGCCGCCATCACATCCGGCACGGGCGTCAGCTCAACAATCAACGGCGGTAGGACGAGGTCGGACATAATTTTCTTTTGAGCGGCGCGGCGCTCAGCGAACTGAACCTCCGGAGCTTTCTTCCTGCGGCTTCGCACCGTGGCTCTTGCGGCGGGCGATGGCGCTTTGTTCTTCGACCGTGAGGAAGCCCCACCGCAGGGCTTCATCCTGCAGGTATTGTTTGCCGAGCGTCAACGCCGTGCGGGCTTTCATCAATTCCATGCCCAGATAGAACGCATGCTCGGCGGTCAGCGTTCCCACGGCCGCGATCATGCGATCAAAAACTTCATACGGATCGCTGCCGTGCCAGTAACCATCGCGGTTGAGCAGATGGACTTCACCGCGCTCGGCGAAGATGCGGAAGTTGGGATCGGTGATTCGTTGCCGTAAGTCGGCGAGTCCCTGCTCACCGAGCGCGAACACGCGTGGATCTCGCAGCATGACCAGATCACCGTGCAGATGCTTCGGCAACGTACGCTGTTCAATCGCATGATGAACCAGCCGCCGCGCGAGATCAAACTCGTTCACAGCGGTCTGACACCAATTGATCACGGACGTTGTCAGCACGCTGCCCATCTTGAGTTCTTCACACAGCGCTGCCAGGAGAAAGTTAACGCCGGCGCTGTCGACTTCCGAGAGTTCCGTAATGTTGCCGATCCCCATCATCATCGGGACATCGGGATGCTCTTCGCGGACCTGATAATACCGCCGCAGTGAGCGCGCGAAACCGAAGCCAATGGGCTCAAGGATCGGATCCCAGCGCACCGGTCTGCCTGCGGCCTGAAACGTGGCCGCGGTCGTGGCGAGCGTTGCGATATCCTCCGGGGTGTCGGGAATGATCACGAATTCCGCGGGAATCGATGTCTGCCAGTCGAGATGCGGCCCTTGCCCGCTGAGGACAAGTTCCGCGCCGGCTTCGACAGCCGCTTCGACTTCACGCCGCTCGAAACTATCGATCGAGACCCGCAAGCCGGATTGCTTCAACGCCGTGACCGCTGTGCCGACTCCGTTCCACACTTCGCCGGGAATGTTGCCCAGATCGATGACGTCCGCACCTTGCTGCCGCAGGCGATCCGCTTCGCGCAAGAGTTCCGACGGACTGAGTCGCGGTGCGTGATTAATCTCCGCGATGATCTCGACGGTGAATGTGTCGAGGGATGGAACCGGTCGGCGCTGGCGTCCGAAATATTCGGGAAGCTCACGCAAATCTTTGGGGCCACGTTCCACCGGCAGCCCGAAAGTCTCGGACAGTATGGAAAGATCACCGCCGCACCAGCCGGGAATCACGACGCAGTCGATTCCTTCCGGAACAGTGAGCTTTCGGCGGACCCAGTCGGTGTGCATCAACGCGGCGACGGTGATCGGCAGAACGACGATTTCGTAGTGATGCGGTGCGTCGCCCCAACTGTCCACGAGCGCCCGCAGACTCGGCTCGGCGAGTTTCCCGGTGACCAGCAGGACCCGCGGTTTGGTCGCCACGACAATCTTCCTACCGAACGGCACCGCCGTTGGCGTTAATGACTTGGCCTGTCAGGTAGTTAGCGTCGTCGCTGATCAAGAACCGGGCCAGTTTCGCAATGTCTTCCGGCTGTCCCCAGCGTTTCAACGGGGTTTCTGCCAGCACCCGGGCCTGCCACGCGGGACTCGCCGTGACACCCCACTTGGTTTGAATCCAGCCGGGAGCGATGCAGTTGACACGGACTTGCGGTGCCAGACTGACCGCGAGCGACCGTGTGTAACCCATGATGGCGTTTTTCGATGCGGCGAACAGCTCGCCGCTGTCGCCCGACATTCCCTGATCCGCCTGATCCCAGCCGATGGTGATGATCGCGCCTGAGCCACGGGCTTTCATCCGTTCACCAACGTCTTTTGTGGCGAGCAGCGTCCCGGTGACATCGACGGAGAGCAGTGCGGCAAGTTTCTCCGGAAACGTCCATTTTGCTGCATCGCCGGTCAGGACATCGACCCCGGCGTTGTGCACCCATGCATCAATTCCGCGCGTTTCGTTCCAGACCTCGTCCACAAATCGACCGAGAGCCACCGGATCCCGCACGTCGCATTGCCGGACGATCGCGTCGACGCCTAATTCGCGCGCAGTCGCGGCCATGTTTTCCGCATCATGTGTTGATGCGTGATAATGAACAACGAGGTTTGCGCCGGCTCGCGCGCATTCCTCAGCGATGGCACGCCCTATGCCGGTGGAGGCCCCCGTGATGGCGACCCAGCGTTCGGACAAATCAGCGAATGTTGACATGATGTTTCGCTTTCGCGCCAACGACTGCCCCAGTTTCACCGTTTAGACAATGACCCGAACCAGAATCGCAACGCGTGCATCTGAACGGAACGTGAAACAGGAATAGAACTTTCTCACTGATTGCTACGCTAAGAAAGAAGTTTGTGAAGAGATTCTGAGATTCCTGTGACGTTTCTGAATTGCTCGAACAAGGTAGTTGACTGGTCAGGAATGCACGAGCATAATGGGGACACATTTTCGGAGGAAAGATCCCGGGGAAATTGTTTCCGGGGTTTCTTAGCAATGATTCGACATTTCTCGATTTTCTCATCTGTGCTCGCAGCCGTTTCGGCCTCGGTTCCCATCGCGACGATTGTAACGCCGACATAAACCGACGGAATTTGATCTGACTCCGAAAGTTGGATGGGTTCAGGCCCTCTGACCGGCGGAAAGACCGGATTCGCCGAGGAAAGGCGTTTCAACGACCAACAACCTTTGAAGCCAGTGTTCTTCACAAATGGAGTGTGAAGGGCGTGAAAAGTGTGCCAAGACTGCCCTCGCGGCCGGTCTTTTCAAGGATTGTCAGAATTGTCTGATTCAGGACAGGGTGATGATCGCCACGCGGGCGCTCCGCCCCCGGAATCACAACTAGAGAGTGAGAGTTCCATGATTGCCAATCTCGCCAAGCCCACAGAGCGGTCGGCTGGCTCGATTCCCGAACTGTCAGATCAGCTCGAGAAGGATCTCGTGCAGGTCTTCAAGCTGATGTCCGACGAAACCCGCCTGCGCATCCTGATGTACCTGATGCGCGAAGGTGAACTCCATGTGACGGCCCTGTGCGAACGACTGGACCAGAGCCAGCCGGCGGTGAGCCATCACCTCGCGCTGCTCCGCGTCGCCGGTCTCATCGAAGCCCGCCGCGACGGAAAGCACAATTTCTATTCGGTGCGCGCGAAGCACTTTCATCGCATCATGGGTGAACTCTTCACGAGCATTACCGACATGGACAAGAGCCACATCCGCTTCCAGGACTTCGTCCTGACGCAGGATAAGTAACCCGCTGCGACTGCAAATTGAAGCCAGCAAAGCCCGGCATCTGCTTTGGATGCCGGGCTTTTGCATTTGGTTGAGAGATGAGGGTCGAGAGTTGAGAGTCCGAGAAAACAACGCCGTCTCCCACCGCTTATCTGACTCTCAACTCTCAACTTTCGACTCTCCACCCACTTCTCCGGTCTCTTCTTTTTCACCCTCGCTCCGGATATAAATGAGAGGCTTTTCGGCAGATTCTCGACATTTTCAGGATCGCGGCGAATATGGTTGCAGCGGAAGCCAAACTGGCGCTGGAAGACGGCTCGGTCTTCACCGGACGGGCCTTCGGCGCCAGTGGCGAAGTCTTCGGCGAAGTCGTGTTCAACACGAGCATGACCGGCTATCAGGAAATCCTCACCGACCCGTCGTACTGCGGCCAGATCGTCACCATGACGTATCCGCAGATCGGGAATTACGGCGTGAACTGGGAAGATGTCGAGAGCGGCAAACTCTCCATCCGCGGATTCATCGTCCGGGAACTCTGTCGGCTCCCCAGCAACTTCCGCTCGCAACAGTCCCTCGACAAGTATCTCAAAGCCGCCGGCGTGATT
>DASRYX010000198.1:0-15334 GCA_035686985.1 Planctomycetaceae bacterium
CATCGAAGCCGTGTACGCCGCGCTGCGGCTGATGCGACGGGATGTCACCGGCTTGCTGTCGCGGTATCACTGGGCGGATGAGTTTCTGCGGCTGAATCAAGCGGTGTGGGAACCGCTTCCGACGGTGTGACGAAATGCGCGGGACGCGAAACCGCAAGCGTTAAGGTGGCGGTTTCTGCCGGAGGGAGAGTGATTCCACGCAAACCGGTCCGAACGAGACGATCGGGCCGGGACCTCGTCTTGACGCGTTGTCTGATGTGTGGAGAATACGCCCGCTCTGTGCATTTCCGCCAACGGACCACGCTCCGGACAGGAATCGTGATCTGACCGACGGAATTGTGCACCGATTCGATGACGGAATCGACGGGACGGACCCTGTCACGGCATCGAAGCGAATCGCGATACATTTCCCAGCCAGTTCGGCCCTGCAAAGGAGTGCTTCAGCCGTGAATAAGAAGTTGCTGTCGGCGTCGGTTGTCGCCGTGTTGTCGAGCGTGCTGACGCTCTCCGGGTCCGCCTGGGGACAAGCGCAGCCGAAGGAAGGCGCGGCTCCGGCAGCGGCCGAAGTGCCGCACAAGGTCGCCCTGGTCGACATGGCGTACGTGTTCAAGAACTACAAGAAGTTCGAAGTGCTCCGCGAAGACCTGAAGGAAAAAATTCAGGAAAGCGAAACGGAAGCCAAGAGCCGTGCGGAAGCCGTGCAGAACCTGCAGAAGCAGCTCAAGCAGCTGAATGAAGGCAGCCCGGATTTCGCGGCCGCTGAGCAGAAGTTTGCCCGCGCTTCGGCCGACTTCGAAGCTTTCCGCCGCAACGCGCAGCGGGACTTCCTGAAGCAGGAATCGCAGATCTATCATCAGATCTACACCGAAGCCTCGGAAGCGGTTGCCAAGTACGCGACGTACTACAAGTACACGCTGGTGATCCGCTTCAATCGTGAAGACCTCGACACCGACAATGCCCAGAAGCTGATCGAAGGAATGAACCGTCAGGTCGTGTATCATCGCGAACAGGACGACATCACCCTGTCGGTCACCGATTTCCTCAACAAGCGGTATGGCAACCAGGCGGGTGCGTCGGCGACGAAGCCGGCCACCAACGCCCCGGCGACGGCCACCACCCCGCGGACCAACACGCCGCGCTAATCGCCGGCCTGTCGTTCCCAGATGATGTCGCGGCTTCGACCCCGGCCGCCAACATGGCCGGGGTCGATCGCATTCTCCCCGAAACGTCTTCTTCCGATGGCGGATGCTTCACGATGACTCTCCGTAAGCAGCAAACCATCGCGCGCTCGGTGACGGTCTCCGGAATGGGATTCCTCACCGGAGCCGACATCACGCTGCACTTTCATCCGGCGGCCGAGAACACCGGGGTCGCGTTTCAACGTCTCGATCTTCCCGGCACCGAGCCGATTCCCGCCACGCTCGACTTTGTTGTCCCCCGGCAACGCCGCACGGCGATTTCCCGCGGCGGTGCAACGGTCGAGATGACCGAACACGTCATGGCGGCCCTCGCTGGATTGCAGATTGATAACTGCCTCGTACAACTTGACGGCCCCGAACCGCCGGGCGGTGATGGAAGCAGTTTGCACTGTGTGCAGGCGCTGCTCGATGCCGGGATCGTGATCCAATCGGCCGAACGTCCGCTGCTCGTCCTGGAACATGACTGCCGTGTGACGGGCGAGAGCGATCACAGCGAGATCTCCGCCGGCCCGGTCCTGCGTCGCACACTGGTCATCACGTTCGAGCTGGATTACGGTCCGCGCTCGCCGATCCGGGCGCAACAGCTCACGTTTGAATTCTCACCGGAGTTGTTCGTCACGAACTTCTCTTTCGCCCGCACGTTCATTCTGGAAGCGGAAGCCGCCGCGCTGAAAGCGCAAGGCTATGGCTCGCGGATTACCGCAAAAGACCTGCTGATCTTTGGATCGCAGGGGCCGATCGAAAATGAACTGCGGGCGTGGGACGAATGCGTCCGACATAAAATCCTGGACTGCGTCGGCGACTTCGCGTTGCTCGGCTGCGATCTCCAGGGTCACTTCCGGGCGTACCGCTCCGGTCATGCGTTGAATCACGCGATCTGCCGGCAGGTCGCCGCGGCACACCGTCAATTTGAGATCACCCCGGACAAGGAACGTCACGCGGCCTGATGACGGGACGTATTGCACCAATCGCCTCAATCATTTGCCCGCAGTGACAGTCAGGGACGACTGAGCATGTCGAATCGAATCTCTCCGCTTTCTGATGTGCACCCGCAGGCACAGCTCGCTGACGATGTGGAAATCGGTCCGTTCTGCGTGATCGGGCCGCACGTCACGCTTGGCGAAGGCTGCCGGCTGCTCAGCCATGTGACACTGGTCGGTCACACGACCATCGGACAACGCAACCAGTTCTGGCCGGGCTGCGTCATTGGTGCCGAACCGCAGGACGTGAGCTACTTCGGAGCCGAAACCGAAGTCGAAATCGGCGACGGCAACATCTTCCGCGAAGGGGTTACGGTTAACCGCGGCGCGGATAAAGAAGACGGCGTGACCCGTATCGGCTCCAGCAATTTTCTGATGGCGAACGCGCACGTCGCCCACAATTGCTCGGTGCAGAACAACGCCATTCTCTGCAATGGCGTATTGCTCGGTGGTCATTCGCACGTGCAGGATTATGCAATCATCTCGGGTAACTCCGTGGTGCATCACTTCGCGACAGTCGGCAAGCTGGCGTTCGTCAGCGGCGGCTGCCGGGTGCCGCAGGACGTGCCGCCGTTCATGTTGTCCGCGGGCAGCGACAGCCCCGAGATCGTCACCGTGAATCTCATCGGCCTGCGCCGCCGCGGCATTCCCGAAACCACGATCCAGAGCATCCGGCAGGCGTTCCGGATGCTCTATCGCGAACACCGACAGTTGGGCGAAGTGCGTCAGATCTTCGCCCAACGTCATCCCGGCCCGCTGCCTTTGGAAGTCCACACGCTCCTGGACTTCGTCGAGGCGTCGGGACGGGGAAAGAACGGCCGGGCTCGCGAAATCATTCGCAGCACCCCGGCGACGACCGAATCCCAACGGAGAGCAGCATGAGTCGGGTCCGCATGGCCGTGATCGGGGTGGGAGCACTGGGGCGACATCATGCCCGCATTCTGAAGTCGATGAAGCGCGTGGAACTCGTCGCCGTCGTCGACAGCCAGGCCGAGCGCGGTCAGCAGGAAGCGGCGAAGCACAATACCCGCTGGGTGTCCGATCACCACACCCTGTTCGATCAGGTCGACGCGGTCTCGATCGTCGTCCCAACGATCGCGCATGGTGATGTCGCCGGTGACTTTCTCTCGCACGGCATTCCCGTGTTTGTCGAGAAGCCGCTCGCGGAGAGCGTGAGCACCGCGCAAAAGCTCGTGGATCTCGCCGACGAACATCACGTCGCGCTGCAGGTCGGACACGTCGAACGTTTCAATCCTGCCTTTGAAGCCGCACGACCGTACTGCCTGTCACCCAAATACATCCGCGCGGAACGCTTCAGCCCGTTCACGTTCCGCTCGACCGATATCGGTGTCGTGCTCGACATGATGGTGCACGACATCGACCTGATTCTCTCGCTCGTCCGGTCGCCGGTGTGTGAAGTCGACGCGTTCGGCGTCACGCTGATGGGGCCGCATGAAGATACGGTCCAGGCACGGCTGAAATTCGAGAACGGCTGCATTGCCGATCTGTCGGCGAGCCGCGTCAATCCCGAAGTCCGCCGCAGCATGCAGGTCTGGTCGCAACACGGCTGCGTGAACATCGACATGCAGCAGCGCATCGTTACGCGGACGGCCCCGGCCCCCGCGTTGCGGTCCGGACCGTCGCCGGTGGAGATGTCCCGGCAACCGGGCGCGAACATTGAAGAATTGAAGGCCCGCGTCTTCAGCGAGTTCCTGCCGACCGAGTCGATTCCGGTTGCGCCGGGAGACGCGTTGACCGCCGAACTGGCGTCGTTCGCGAATTGCGTGCGAACCAAGCTCCGGCCCCATGTGGATGGTCACCAGGCGCTGGAAGCGATTCAGGTCGCCGAGCGGATCATCCGCCGCGTGAAGGCCCATCAGTGGGACGGCGGCCCGCAACAACGTCCGACGCAATGGCGTGCGGCGGCGTAAGCTGAATCATCGATCATTTCGCTGATGACGCGGCCAACTGATCCCAAGTGGCCGCGTCCCGACTGCGCCCCAGCGCTCGCAGAATGTCCGCGATCTTTCGTGCGGTGTCCGGCGTAGAGGACGTGCTCCACTCGCTCTGCCGATCGAGTAGATCGCGTTCCAATTGCCGCAGGCGCTGTGACTCGCGCTCGTGCTGCAAGGCTTCTTCAACGGCATTCTGCTGCCGTAGGAGACCCGCGTAACGGTGACGCGCCTCCGGAAGAAACGGGCGATCGGCAATTAGACGACGGAGAATGACCGCGGCTTCTTCACCGCGTTGCGCGTCCATCAGCAAAGTGGCGTAGAGCAGCCGCACGCGCTCATCACCGGGCGTGGTCTTGTAAGCCTTCGTGATGGTGTCCAGGGCCGGCCCGATCTCGCCACGGCTCCGCAGCAAGGTCGCCTGCTTTCGCAACGCGGCGGCATCGTGAGGATTGGCCTGCAATTCTTCCGCGATGAACGGAGCCGCCCGCTCGTACTCTCCAAGGTCGACCAGCAATTGCGTCAACCGCGCGCGAAGCGGTTCTAATCGATCCGCCGGAAGCGGTGGATTCTTCGCCACTCGGGCGCGGTTGTACGCCTCCACCGCTTGTGGGAACCGGTTGAGGGCGAACTCCGCGTCGCCGATGGTGTTCCAGCTGCGGCCATCATCCGCCGCGATTGCTCGTAGTTCCGCAGAGTCGCTCACCACCCGGTCCAACTGCTGACGTTGGACCGAGAGCAACACGCGTTGCGATAACCACCGTCGATTTTCCGAAGGACCACTGGCGGCCGCCGTGTTGGCCCAGTCGGCGAGGCGCTCCTCGTGCGCGTCCAACGCCAGGTCCGCCAAGTCCAGCAGATCTCCCTTTGCCGCCATCTGCGGCCGCGCGACTTGCGCCCAGCATCCATACGCTTCCGGAATCTGTCCGGCGCGCAGGTAGCAGCTGGCTCGAACCACCCAAGCCGTATTATGCTGCCATGACCAGAACAGTGTTGCGTCGGCGGCATGCTGTTCCGCTTCGATCGGATGTTGATCCCGCTCAGCACGAGCGCGGTCCAGGCTTGATGCCACAGACCACTCCCACACTCCCCAGCTAACCAATGCGACGGCGAAAATTCCACACAGGACTCGCCCAACAACACGCCGCGTGGGGAGCGGATTTTTAGCGCTCGACGGCGGGCGGGAGGGCATGCCCCGTTCCTTCGCGCAAGAGATGCCGTCGATTCGCTGCAAGGTCGGGAAACTCTTCGACACGTCGCGAAGGCCAGCTCACCGTCGCGCGGACTACTTCATTCTCCGGCAACGCTCCGTGCCATTCACACGGGCTGTGCGACATGAACCCAGCACCGCGCTGCGGCGACCAATGAATCTGCCGCTGTTGCGTCGAGATGGTGACCGTCGCGCCGACACCATCGGAATCACCGCCACGCGTTTCCAGAGCGAGATTCACCCAGGCCTGCGGCGGTTGAGCACTCGCCAGGATCTGCACGGCATCGGATAAGTCCACTACGATCAGATCCTGACTGCCATCGCCGTTGAGGTCCGCGACCGCACAGCCGCGCCCGCCGTGCACATCGCGGAAGTAATCCCCGCCTTGGTCGGTCACCGTGCGAAAACGCCGCCCGGATTCGTTGAGATACAGCGCCGGCTTTTGCCGGAAGGGTGATCGCGGCGAGTGGTAAACGACGTGCCCGCTCAGCGCGAACAGGTCAGGCCATTGATCATGATTGAAGTCGATCGATCCGGTCCCGAAGCGGACATCCATCCGGCCCTGTCCCGCGAGTCCGGAACTCATGGTCGCATGACGAAAAACACCGTTGCCGAGACCGCTGTAGAGCGAGTTGTCTTCCAGTTCGAAGTTCGTGACGAAGAGGTCCGCGTGGCCGTTGCCGTCGAAGTCGTCCCACGCCAGTCCCATGCTCCCTTCCGCGGCACCGGCTTCGTTATTGGCGACCCCGGCCGCGATCGCGGAATCAGTCCAGGGAAACTGGTCTGAGCCGAGAAACAGCTGATTCGGATCGCCATCGTTGGCGACATAAACATCGGCGAGACCATCTTCGTTGAAGTCGGCGGTCATGACGCCGAGCCCACGGCCGCTATCAGGCAGGCCGGCGATCTCGGACGCATCGGTAAAGGTGCCGTCGCCGTTGTTGAGCCAGAGGTGATCCCGCTGCGGAGCAAAGCGTTGCGGGCCGCAAATGTCCGTGACCGGGGGCGTCCCGCGCACACACGGCGTGCTGGTGCGCGGGTTAAAATCGACATACGCCGCGACGTACAGGTCCATCCAGCCGTCGTGGTTCGCATCCACGAAAACTCCGGACGTGTCCCAAGTCCTGCTGTGAATGCTGGCAGGCGCGGAGACATTCACCAGCTGTTGGCGGGCATCATTTCGCAGGAGTACCGTCCCTTCAAACCCGAGCAGCGCTGCATCGACGTTGCCGTCGCGGTCATGATCGGCGACGGCCCAACCGTGGGAATACGGCCACTCGTCCGCCACCAGCCGGTCCGCGGCCGGTGTGAAGTGACCGGTTCCGTCGTTGAGAAACAAGCCCGGCGGGTTGCCGGTCGGTTCTCCCGATTTCGCGTCAATGTCACCGCCACCGGCGAAAAGCAGATCCACATCACCATCGTGGTCGAGATCGACGGCGGCGACCCCGGTTCCGAGTGTTTCCAGCAACGTGAACCGGCCGGCCTCGCGTCCTGTTTTGGGGATGAACTTCACTCCACTGGTTTCCGTTATGTCGCGGAACCAGTCATCGTTTCGGTCGCCATCTGGGGTTACTTGAAGACCGTGTTTCTCCGCGGTTTCGAGAGTTCCCGTGGCGGCGGGCTTAGATGACGAACATCCGACAAGCCCGAGGCTCATGATGCACGCCAGTGTCCACAGCGATTTCATAGTCACACAATGGCTTGATTACGGCGTGAAATCATCGGCGGGGGTGATGCTCGCACAGAACTGGGCAATCAGTTCCGCCGCACGGTCGAGATCATCGAGCGAGACCATCTCCACTGGGCTGTGCATGTAACGGTTCGGCAGACACACTAGGCCGACGGCGACGCCGCTGCGGGTGAGCTGGAGTTCCGCGGCGTCATTGCTCGCCGGGGTCGCGAGCGCATTGAGCTGCACCGGGATCGTCGCGGTTTGCGCTAAGCCGCGCAGGCGTTCAAGGACCACCGGGTTTACGTTCGGTCCGCGATACAGCACGGGACCTTGCCCGAGCTTCACCTGACCGTACTGGTTCTGATCGATCGTCGGGCAATCCGTGGCGTGGGTGACATCCACGGCAATCCCCAACTGCGGGTCGATGCCGAACGCGCTGGTCTGCACGCCGCGCAGGCCGATTTCTTCCTGCACGGTGGAAACTGCGAAGACCGCTGCCTGCGGGTTACGCCGGGCCGCCCGCTCCGCCGCGCACATCACCGTCCAGACGCCCACTTTGTTATCCATCGCCGGTCCCACCGCCATGCCGTTGCGAAGTTCGGCCCATCCGAGGTTCACGGTGATGGGATCGCCGACCGTCACGATGGAACGGGCGTCGTCGCCGTCTTTGGCGGCGATATCAACCCAAAGATTTTTGATCTCCGGGACGACCTTGCGTTCATCCGGCGTGAGCAGATGGATCGGCTTGCGGGCGATGACGCCGGAGACTGGGCCAGCTGTCGTCCAGACTTGCACCCGCTGGCCGATCAGCACCTGGGGATCCCATCCGCCGATCGCGTGCACCCACAGGAAGCCGCGGTCATCGATGTTCTTCACGATCAGACCGATCTGATCGCAATGGCCGGCGAGCATGATTCGTGGCGAGCCTTGCGGGTTTACCGCGGCGCTGACATTGCCGTGCGTGTCGGTGCGAATTGTGGAGGAGAACGTGCTGGCATAACGTCGCACCACATCTTGAATCGGGCGTTCGAATCCGGACGGACTAGGAGCCAGCAGCAGATCATTCAGAAACTGTCGTTCGGCAGGGGTCATCGCGGTTCCGTTTGGCAGGTGGTCATCAAGGTGCGGAAGCTGGGAAGAATGCGTTGAAATGACACCGTTTTCCGCAACATTTCATGAGTTTGGAGGATTTTCTGGCAATTTTGAAATTCACGGGGTTTTGTTTTGACCATTCGGAGGCGGACTATTAGAACAGATTGCGTTGGTTTCTCGATAGGACAACCACCCGATCCCCGCAGGATTGGTGACTGGCGTGTGGTTGAGGCGGGTCGCCTCTCGAGAGCCGGACTCCCAGAAGTAGAACTCAAGGAAGAGCAAGTCTGAGCATCGCCGGATGAATGTTACCGTCGGGTAAGATTCGCCTCCGGGAGATCGAGTGATGATGTGTTCCTCGCTCGCATCCCGATGTCGCGAATTGCCATGGCAACATCATGTGACGCGCTTGGCACTTGATGAAACCAAGTGCAAACCCCCTTTGTGAAGGAGTCACTGATGCCTGTCGAAAGCTGTCTGCCGCAAACCGTTGCCGAACGCGTGGAACAAACGGTGCTGGCACGGACTGGGGGGCGGATTCGCGGTCTGCGGGTGCAACTCGCGGGTGACCGTCTCGTCATCACCGGCCGGACTTCGACCTATTACAGCAAGCAGCTGGCCACCCACGCGGCGATCGATGCCGCGGAAACGACGTTCCCCGTGCAGAACGAAGTCGAAGTCTGCTGAACGACGGAAGCGTCAGGGCTGTTGGGGTGGCTCGGCTGGGATCGGGGTCAGGCCGCGTTCCTCGCCGCGCAGCAACCGGAGTAGATTGCTGCGATGCCAGAGGATGATCAGCGCGGGAATGACCGTGCTGAAGAGGGTCATGCTCCAGCGCGATTCCTCGAACCAGAGCGGCGCGAGTTCGTAGACTTTCACGCCGGCGAAGACCGCTGCGGCGAGGACCGACCCGAGGGACACAATCCGGGTCGTGATGAAGACCGCGAGGAACGTCCCCGTCGCCGCGAGGATTGCCCACGGCCAGCCGAGGATGCTGGCCACGCCGAGGGCGGTCGCCACCCCCTTACCTCCGCGGAATCGCAGCCACACCGGAAACACGTGGCCGAGAATCGCACAGGTTCCGGCGAGAACACGCGCGTGCCGTCCGCCGAGCGGGTCAATGAAATACTGCGACAGGAACAACGTCGGCAGTAATCCTTTCGCGGCGTCCAGCAGTAGGATGACCGCGCCCCATTTCCCGCCCAGTACGCGGCTGGCATTCGTTGCACCGATATTCCCGCTGCCGTAGCTCCGCAGGTCGACGCCCTTGATCCAGCGCACGAGGAGTAAGCCAAACGGAATCGATCCGATCAGGTAACTCGCGAAGGCCAGAACAAACGCAGCGATCAACGGATTCGTCGGCAAGCAAACATTCCTCCCGGACTGCGCTGCTGGCACGGTCCGCGCCGACATTCAACCGCAAATCCCGTCCCGTGCCAACTGTGTGCGCCGGATCCTGATTATGGAGCCGAGACGCCTGCGGGTTCATCGGTTTCCGCGGCGGGGCTCGGCGGCGGAACATTCGGCACGGTGCTCTGCACAGGCACGCCCTGGAAGAGGTCCGTCTTCGGATACGGGACCGGCGACGCGAATTCCGACGGCTCAGTGTCGAGCTTCTCATTCGGCTTCGCGTAGCTCCGCGCCCAAGCCCGACGCAACGCTTCCTGTTGTGCGTCCCCGTTCCATTCACCTTCGCCGAAGCTGATGTTGTTGACATCGAGCACCGTGCCCCGGCGCTGGTTCAGCTCGTTGATCGCCTTATTGTAGTTCACCAGGCTGGTGAAGTAGGCGATTTCGGCAGCGGCTTTGCTGGCTTGAGCCCGCAGCACCAGGTCGACGGTCGCTTCTCGGACACCCGATTCCATCGCCGCTTGCGTGGCTTCGACGCGGCGCTCGGAAGCGATGCGGCGATCGAAATTCGTCCGCGCGGTGGCGTAGGCGATGTCTACCCGCTGGATGGCCTCGGCGACTTCGTGGCTGATGTCCAGTTCTTGAGCCGCCAGGCCGACGCGGGCTTTCACGAGCTGCAGTTCCGTGTTTTCGAGCTGGGCCCGAGCCGCACGCAACCCGATTGGCATGGCGAACTGCAGGCCCATGGTCCAGTTCGTCAGATCGCCGCGAGCGAGTGTACCGTAGGCACTGTTGTAGCCGTCCGCGGTGACGCCATCAGACGTCGACTGCGACAGCAGCTTGTCACCGAAGCCGTTCACCCCGTACGACGAGACAAAGTTCAACTGCGGATTGCACGCGTTCATGGCCGCGACACGCTGAAGTTCCAGGCTCTTGATCTGCCACTTCTGCCTTCGCAGTTCCACTCGCTTCGTTAGCGCTTCGGAAAGCGAAATTTCCCAGTTGCTGTGATATTCGGCTTCCAGCGGAGTGTCCGCGGGGCGGATGATGCGACCATCGTTGACCGCCATGCCGAGCTGCCGCCGCAGCTGATTCTCGGTGACGTAGATGTTGTTGAGCGCGAGTTCCACACGAGCGCGCGTGTCGAAGTAGTTTTCACGGGCTTGTGCTTCGGACGCCGCATCGCCACCGATCGCGCCGAGTTCCATCTTGGCATGAACTTCGCGCCAGCTTCGCAGGGCGCTGTTACGGTTCGCGAGTTCCGCATCGTACTGCCGGTAGGCGAGGAAGAGTTCCCAATACAGGTCTTCCACGTCCCGGATCATCGAGATGACGGCGTTTTCGAAATCCGCGACCGAGATGTCTTCATTGATGCGGGCGATCACCACCCCCTGGTTCACACCGATCAACGCACCGAACCCTTGACGGGACGGACCGGCGATGCGGGTGTATTCGACGCCAGACCCGGCCCACAACGGCTGGACAAAGGCCGCCTGCAGTGTGCCGGTGTAACTCGACGGGAACAGCACTCCCGGCGCGTTCGTGCCGAGGTAATCCCAGCTTTGCGTGACCGAGATGTTACCGCCGGTTGCCAGGTTCTTGCCAATTCCGGCGTCGAACGATCCGGTCTCCGCGACGTTGACGAACCCGGGCAAGGCCTGCGTATTGGTGACGTTCTCCTGCCGTCCCCAGAGCATCGAGGTCGTGAACGACGCATCGAAGTCGGACAGCGCGGCTTCAACGCCACGGTTGCCGAAGAGGAAGCCGGTCGCCCGCAGCGACGGATCGAACACCGACGGCGATTGCGACGGATTCGCGATCAGCTGGGCTGTTCCGGCCCGTGTGCGGATCATCTTGTTGTTGGCAATGGCGGTGTGCATCGCCTCGACGAGCGTCATGTCCCACGCGGGGATCTCGTCTTCGTCCTTGATCGTCCGGGGTCGAAGCGTATGAACCACGCCCGGCGGCGTTTCCTGATCGACGTTGGGATACGCGACTTCGAGCGCGTTATCGCGGTAATACTGCAGATCGCGCTCGCCTAGGTAGTTAATCTGCTTCGGAGTATGACACCCCGAGCCGACCAGCATCCCGCCGACCATCAGCGCGTTGATCCAACGGATCGACTTCGCCCACCGCATCCTTGCGTCCCCCCCGAGACGTGAAGAGGGGATCAGACGCGAAGCCGTTCGCAGCCGTTCCCTCTTCGTGCGTGTCACCGACCAAACGGTCGGTACAACGCGTAAATTGGGTATCGGCGGCAGTTCGCTATTTCTCTACGTGTTTCTGCCGAGGGATCACAGCCACATACGGCAAACCGAGTGCCTTCTTCACCAGAATCGTTTCCCCGGCGTCGTTTCCTTCAATCGCATGGCCGACGAACTGCAACACGTACCCCAGCACAAAGGCCCCCGCGGCCCAGTCGTAATGCCCCTGCCAGGCATACACCAGCGAAACAATGAACGTCATCGGAACTCCAATCACGTGAAGCAGTTGATTCACGGGATGCTGGTGGCGTTCGATGTAGTTCGTGATGAAGTTGACCACTGGAAAGTCTCGCAAAGAAACGGTGAGGCGTGCACGGCAAAGCTGTTACCGTTTATCGATTCCGCAGAGTTTACTTCATCAGCAAAGCCAGAAGCCCAGAGAATGCTTTCCCTGGGCTTCCTTCATCATTGGTGCTGGTGGACTTTGCGGGTTATTGCGCGAGCATCGTCCGCAGTTCGACCAGGGCCGGGGTCAGCCGCGACGAAACCCGTCCCAACGCCGGGCGGTCTTCGGTCTGGCACTTCACCAGATAACCGTAGGTTTCGCGCCAGAGATTGTAGATGCTGTCGACTTCGCGCCGCAGATTGCTGGTCGCCACACCGGCGACCAGGTCTTGATGCAGCTGGAGCGTTTCTTCCCGCAACTGGGCAATCGCTTCGAGACACTGCCGCGAGAACTGTTGCCGATCGCGGTTCAACCACCGCTTGGCGGCGTACTCGAGCTCATCCGTCAGCGCTTCCACGTTCGCGGCCAGCTCCGCAGCCTGGCGGCGGTTCAGATCCGAAGACTGAATCTGCAGGGCCTCACCCAGCGAAACAATCGTCTGCTGAATCTGGCTGAGCGCGGCGAGCGCGTCGTCCGAATCGATATCGGAGAATACCGCCGAGAAGTTCCGTTCCGCCTGCTCGATGTAGTGGTACGAGTCCACGAGCTCATCGTGATCGGCACCCGTCTTCACCACGTCGACGAAGTGCTCGTTCACGCCGTAGAATTCGCTCGCCACACCGGCGACGCGGTCGGCATGCTTGAGGTGCATGAGCAGCTTGAGCGACATGCGGTCAAAGAACTGATCGATGTCCTTCTTCAACGCCGAGGTCAGGTAGACGAGCTGCGTCGAATCAATCTTCGAGGGCAGCAGCAGCAGCTGATGGATTTCACCTTCACTTTGGGTGATCCGCCGCAGACTGCGTTCGAAATAGCGGTTATCAAACTCTTGCAGCTTCGTCCGCTGCGGGTACCACAGTTCCTGGAACTTGCGGTACTCGGCAGACAGTTCTTCCATATCCGACGCCGGATCATCGACCAGCGCGGAGAGGTTCAGCGCCTGCTGACGGGCCCGACCGAGGGAGAGCTGATATTGCTGCGCTTCACGGCCGCGGAGTTCATCGCGGATGTCATCGCTGAGATTCTTCAGATCATTCGCCAGTTGGCCGGTCTTCGCGGCGAGGTCACGGCGATTGATCTGCGGGCGCATGCCGATGGCTTCGCGGATCTGGGTTTCGAGATCCGACAACGTCGCAATTTCATCGCGGACGTCTTTGGTCAGCCCGCGTGTCGCTTCCAGCCGATAGGCGAGCTCGCGCCAGGCGGCATCGAACTCTTCGAAGTCATCGCCGAGCTGACGATGATCATTCAATCGCTGGGCTTGTTTGTCGAGACGGATGGCCAGCGCGGCGATCCGGTTCGCGTCGACAATCAGTGGACGGACGTTCGCGACGCGCTTGGCTTCATCGGTGAGCAGGTACGACAGCTGCGGCACTTCGTCGGCGAAGTCCTTGATAATCGGTCGCACTGCGCGCATTTCGGCGGTCAGTTGCTTCGTGTCGGGCGTGGGGTTGCCCTTCCAGCTTCCGCTCGGTGTCCGCCGGACCGAGAAGTCATCCATCATGCCGTTGGACAGGTCCTCGATGGACTGCCGGGCCTGATCGCGGGTGTAGCTGGCGGGTGACGTGCGCGGCTGGGCGTGGGCCACCGTGGTGGTCAGCGCGAGGGCTGCCGCGCAGCACGAGGTAGCGAGGAGGGATACGACCGGTCGGCCGATCCGCAGACTCAAACAACGGACCATGGTGCGGAATCCTTTCACAAGACGACCGGAGAATTCATCCTTGACCTGCGCCGATCCCGCAGGCTGATTTTCGGTGCGGACTGTACCGGAAGAATTTGCCGCTTCCAAGACGAGTTTTCACAACTCCGTAAGAAAATAGTACCGGACGTGGAATTTGATCTTGCGGAGTTTTTCGACGGCCGGGGTGGCCACCGTCCAAGTTGCAAACCCATAAACATCACCCGATACTGCACGCCTCTGTCGTCTGTCACTCCGTTCCCACACCCGAGGAAGTCTTCACCATGCGGATGCGTTTTTGGGTTTCGTCCCTTGCCGTTCTGTTGTGCGCCAGTGGATTCAGCCTCGCCGCAGAGAAAACCGCGCCGGTACGAATGGGCTCGGGGATCATGACGTTCGACACCGTGCCCGGTTGGGGCCTCAGTGACGACGGCAAATCGCAGATCGGGTCGACGCACGGCGGCGTGGTGGTCGACAAGTCGGGCAACATCTACACCAGCTCGAGTCTCGGGATCTTCGTCTTCTCACCCGACGGCAAGATTGTCCGCAAGTTCATTGGCGATCAATACAACAACATTCATGACCTGAAGATCACCGCGGAAGGCAACGATGAGTTCGTCTTCGGCGCCCGCAACGTCGCTGGGGAAGGCATCAAGATTCATGCGGAAACCGGCGACATCGTGTTGAAAATCGGCATCCCGCCGGAATCCGGATTGGATCTGAAAAAATGGGCGCCGACGGCGATGACCATCGCGCCGAACGGCGACATCTTCCTCGCCGACGGATATGCCAGCAATCACATCTTCAAGTTCGACAAGACTGGCAAGTATCTCAAGCACTTCGGGATCAAAGGGAACGGGCTGAAGGAATTCAACACCTGCCACGGGATGGTGCTCGATCCCCGTTATGAACCCGCGCGGCTGCTGATTTGTGATCGCAACCATCAGCCGAAAGGCCGGCTGGTGCATTACGATCTCGACGGCAACTACATCGAAGAAGTCATCACCGGGCTGGGGATGCCGACGTCCGCCGCCGTCCAGGGCGATTACGTTTCGGTCCCGGATCTCTACGGCCGTGTGGTGATTCTCGACAAGACGAACACCATCATGGCGGTGCTGGGTTACAATCCCGATCCGGCGAAAGGCCGCAACTTCAATGTCCCGCAGGACCAGTGGCAGGAAGGCATTTTCAGCGGCACCCACGGTTCGTATTGGGACAAAGACGGCAACCTCTATGTCCAGGATTGGAACATCTCCGGCCGCCTCATGAAAATCGTCCGCGTGAAGTAAATCGTCTTTGTGATGTCACACAGAAGCCCAGGGATTCCGATCCCTGGGTCTCTTCATTCATCGCGGCGCCGCCGTCAGCGCGACATCATCCACCCACAGTTTCCCGGTCGCACCATTGAGTCCGACGCGGAGAATCATCTCGCGCGCTTTCTGCGGAACCGCAAACGTTTTCGTCGCGCGCTCCCAGCCCCTGGTGTCCGTCCACGGTCCCATCACCGGCTCGGCGATCACTTTGCGCTGATCATCGTAGAAGTGAATCACAA
>DASRYX010000199.1:0-6848 GCA_035686985.1 Planctomycetaceae bacterium
CACCAGTCCCGGCGCGGCCTTCGACTTCGGCAGCGCCTCGGGTGGCAACTCGGCGATCTGGAGTTCATCAGGCCGGTCCGTGTTCGGGAACCGCACGACGTACTTCGGTCGCACGATCCGGCGGACGAACAACGAGGACGGCGTGTAGTCCAGCTTCTCACTGATCTCTTCCCCGATGGGAACCCACGCACCGCCGGTGGCCTGATTGACGGACTCGGGAATATCGATGATCTCCGTCTCACACCGCAGATCATCAGGCAGCTTCCCCCGGCCATGACCGTTCTTCTTTATCGTCGGGATGAGGGTGTCCGGTTCCGGCAACGGAGCCGCGACCGGAAGACTGTCGATCAGCGGTTCGTTGAACAGCGAGAGTTGGCAGGGGTCGAGCTTGTCAGCCCGCGGACCATAGACCCGCTTCAAGAGCAGATCGAGACGATGCGTGAGCTGATCGTTGCGACGGCGTTCGTCCTGAACCGCGGCCAGCAACTCGCGAACGAGCCCCTTCAGCAAGGCGGGATCGTCGGGCAAGTGATCGAGATTTGCGGGTCCGTCCGGCATGACCGGTTACCGACGCGCAGATCAACACCCAGCTTGCATCCCAGCGGATGAAGCTCATCGCTGATGCGCGGCGAGAGGCAGCGGAAGAACTGGCTTTGGAATTGTCCGATCGTGATCAGCGCATGACAGAATTTCTGCAGAAGCTGAAGACGGCGCAGGATGCGGAACTTGCCATGCGGCAACGTGAACGTGAACTTCAGGCGAGGACCGAAGAACTTCAGCTTTAAGTGGCCCGGAAGCTTAATGTCGAACGGGACAAGATCCGTGCCGAGGTCCGGAAGCAGTCAGACCAGGAGTATTTGTTGGAGGAGGCCGAGAAGGAACAGCAGATCGCCGAGATGCGCCGTCAGATTGACGACCTGAAGCGCAAGGCGGAGCAGGGATCGCAGCGATTGCAGGGTGAAGTGCAGGAACTGGCGCTGGAAGAGTTGCTGCGGTCAGCCTTTGCGGGCGACGGCATCGAACCGGCGGCGAAAGAAATCTGCGGTGGAGTCTCTCTGCACAAGGTATTCGATGCCACCGGGTTGACCTGCGGCACAATCCTTTGGGAGCCGGCAACGCTGTTCGTACTGCCGGCGCTCTATTCGCTGATGGTCCACGACCGCCGTCCGTCGGCAGAAGAGCAATCGCTTGTCACGACCAGATCAGCTTTTATCCTCGGCTCGTGCATCCGCGAAAACCCGCAAACTCCACTGACCCCATCGCCGGAAACCAGCCCCGGCGAAGCCCGCTGGGTGATTCGCAGGCCGATAACAATTCAGTCTGACAACCGGACACCCTCTGCGGGCCGAGCCGGTTGCCGAGTTCGGGACCGTAGACAACGGATGTCTGCGCGAGTGGGAGAGGGATCTCATGCGTCGTTCCTGGTTGGGAACAGTGGCCACCGGCATCGTTTGCCTTGCCGCAGGGTGTACCACAGTTCCGTTGCCTCACGCGCAGCGCCGCCCGAACCGCACCTCACAACCCGCTCTCGCGAAAAAGCCATCTCAATCGGCAAAGTCCGCTGAGATCCGTGCTGTCGAGCCAGCGCCGGCGGAAGATGCCACGGAGATTGTCGAGCAGTCCATCGCCCCGTCCGAAGCCGTGATTCAACTGACCACAGGATCAGAAGACGTCGTCGAATCACGAGTCCAACTGGCTAGCGACGGCGAGCCGACGACACTTCCGCCGCGTCCTGAAGGGCAGGACGGCGACGATTCGGTGAGCAAGCCCGAGCTGCCGGTTGGATATGCGTTGAGTCTGGGGAATGTGCTCTATCTCGCGGATGCTCAGAACCCGAACGTGGCGTTGGCCCGCGAGCGGATCAATGAAGCGTATGCCCGCGTCGATCGCGCGGATGCCCTCTGGCTGCCGTCCATCCGGGCGGGCATGAACTATGTCCATCACGAAGGCAATGTGCAGGACGTCGGCGGGAATGTCTTCAATACGAACAAGAGTGGTTTCTACGGCGGCCTGGGGGCAGGCGGCACTGGCGCCGGCTCGCCCGCCATTCCCGGAGTTGTGGCTCAGTTTCATCTGACCGACGCCATCTTCCAGCCGAAAATCTCGGGCCATCAGGCGGCGTCTCGTCAGTTCGGCGCCACGGCGGTCAAGAACGACACACTGCGCAACACCGCGGTGGCTTATCTCGAACTCCTCCGGGCGGAACAATCGCTCGCGATCGCCGAAGAAGCTCTCGACAACACGACGCGTCTGGCGAAACTCATCGGGGACTACGCGCGAACGGGGCAGGGACTTAGCTCGGATCATGAACGCATGCTCGCGGAACAAGCCCTTCGAGAAGCGGAGTTATACTCGCGAGTTGAAGCAGTCCGCGTCGCCTCCGCCCGCCTGGCCCAACTGCTGCACTCTGATCCTTCCGTGCGGATCTCCAGTGGCGAGCCGATGGTGATTCCGCTGGAGATCATTGATCGGAACTCTTCGTCCGCGTCCTTTGTCGCCACCGGGCTGATGCGCCGCCCGGAGCTCGCTGAGCAGAAGCATCTCGTCTGCGAAGCCGCCGAACGCCTGAATCGTGAGAAATACGCGCCGCTGGTCCACAGCGTATTGTTGGGAATGAGCTATGGCGGTCTCGGCGGCGGGCTCGGCAGCTCGATCATCAATACGGATGACCGCTGGGATGCCGATGCCATGGCGTACTGGGAGCTGCGCAATTTCGGCGTGGGTGAACGCGCGGCACGCAATGAGATGTCGTCACTGGTGCGGCAGGCTCAGCATCGCGAGATTGCCTTGATGGATCAGGTCGCGCGGGAAGTCGTGGAGACTCACGCGCAGGTGATCGAACGCAGCCGCCGCATCGCCGTGGCCAAGCAGGGGATCGCCGCCGCCGAGCGATCGTTCCGAATGAATGAGAACCGGATCGAGAATGCCCAGGGACTGCCGATCGAATCGCTGCAGTCTGTCCAAGCCCTGGCGGTGGCGCGCTTGAGCTATCTGAACGCCGTCATCGACTACAACATCGCTCAGTTCGAACTCTGCCGCGCAACGGGTTGGTTCGAAGGCGATCCGAACAATCTGTAGAAAACATTCACCTTTGACGCCCCTTCTCAGGGCGCAGGCAGTTGAATGACACGATTGTTCGACGCATAGCTGCCTTTGGTGCTTTCCACGCCATTGGTGAGCGGGCAGTGCGCGACTTCTTTTCCATCCAGATAGGCCCGGGTTTCTGCGGCGCTGAGACGCACGACGCCATACGACCATTGGTCGCGATTACATTCGATGATCAAACCCAGCTCGGGATTGGTCCCGTTCGCAAAGGCGAAGATCGCACCGTCCATGATCTCCGGCTCCGATGATTCATACCGATCGATCGGCTGCGTTAGTAGTCGGCACTCAATGGCCTCGCTATTCAGCAGTCGTTCGCGGACGGTGAATCGCTTGGAGAGCTGACGCAATTGCAGCAGTCGCGCACCGGCCACCATTGCCGGCTTCGGAGCGTCGGGAACGGGCGACAATTTCAGGGCCGACTCTGTCGAGTCCCACTTAATGCGCGGCGCCATGCGATGCTGCATCGAGAGGTGGTCTGGCGATAAGGACAGGAACTCATAAGCCAGCACACCCTGCGTCGCGTCCGAACGGTAAAGTTCCAGCGTCACAAGCCCGGTTGGCCGTCCCCGTTCGCCAAGTCGCCAGACGGTCGCATCCATCAGGACGTTCGCTTCCGTCAGGCCACGCGTTGGATCGCTGTAACGCAACAGCGGCTTGGAATTGAATCGCAGCGATTCCCTCGTCGCTACGGACGAGGTCGAGCTGACGGCTAACTCCGCGATGTCGCTCTCCATCAGCTTCAGTCGCTGGCGACTCGCAACGTCATCGTCCGCGCTGCGGCACAGGACGGACAGTGTGCAGATGATGAACGCGAATGAATAACAGCAACGGCTCATGGCGTCTCTCCTTCGTGAACCCGACACCAAATGAGACATAACGTCTATTCCTTGCAAGCAAAATCGCGGTCTTCTCGAACAGCCGTCGCCGGACGACCCCCGCAAACTTTTGCGAAGCGGGTGTGCCGTTTGCAGGAATCCCCTGTCTGGGTGCGCGATCGTTCTGGCGCACCATATGCGATGAGCGTTCGGGACGTGCATTGAGACAGACCCTCGCGACGTTCCATGGAAAGGGCTACAAATGAGTGAAGTCATGTCACCGGCGCGAACCACCGCACCGTCGCATTGTCCGCCGGATGTCCCTTATGCTCCCGGGATTGAGACCGCCCGCTTTCTCGGGTGGTTCAGCATTGGCTTGGGATTAGTAGAACTCGTTGCCCCAGAGGTTCTCGGTGACGCCATCGGTGTCCGCCGTCGCGGGCTATTACAGATGCATGGACTCCGTGAGATCGCCTGCGGCGTCGGTCTTTTGTCGAGTCGGCGGCCCACCACCTGGCTCTGGGCGCGTGTCGCCGGGGATGCCGTCGACCTCGCCACCCTCGCTGCGGCTGACGACGTGGAAGGCGCGCGAATTGCCGCCGTCGCGGTCGCTGGCGTGACACTGCTTGATGTCGCAACAGCATCCCGCATGAGCGCCGCGGCGGCGCTCGAAGGCAAATAAGACTCCTCCAAGGCGAGATGACACCCGCCCTACGAAAAATCCGGAGACAATCATGAAAGCCCTCTGTTGGCACGGAACAGGTGACGTTCGTATCGATAACGTCGCGGACCCACGGATCGTGGACCCGACCGACATCATCATTAAGGTCACGTCGACGGCGATCTGCGGCTCGGATCTGCACCTATATGATGGGTATATGCCGACGATGCAGGCGGGCGACGTTCTCGGGCATGAACCGATGGGCATCGTCGAAGAGGTGGGCAACGCCGTCACCAAACTCAAGGTGGGGGATCGGGTGGTCGTCCCGTTCACGCTCTCCTGCGGCCAATGCTGGTTCTGTCAGCGCCAGATGTTTTCGTTGTGCGACACTTCGAATCCGAACGCCGAAATGGCCAAGAAGGCGATGGGACATTCTCCGGCAGCGCTCCTCGGCTACTCACACATGCTGGGAGGATTTGCCGGCGGACAGGCGGAGTACCTGCGAGTCCCGTATGCCGACGTCGGCCCACTGAAAATTGAATCGGACCTGCCGGACGAGATGGTCCTGTTTCTCTCGGATATCTTTCCCACGGGGTATATGGCGGCGGAAAATTGCGACATCGAAGGAGGAGACACGGTGGCAGTCTGGGGTTGCGGACCCGTCGGGCAATTCTGCATCAAGAGTGCATGGATACTCGGAGCAGGGCGTGTGATTGCGATCGATCGGGTGCCAGAGCGGCTGAAAATGGCGCGAGAGTATGCCAAAGCCGAGACCATCGATTTCAGCCAGGATAATGTTTACGACAAATTGATGGAAATGACGAAAGGCCGCGGTCCGGATCGCTGCATCGACGCCGTCGGTGCAGAAGCCCACGGTAGCGGTGCGATTGACGCGCTTCTCGACAAAGCCAAAGCGGCGGTGATGCTGACGACCGATCGTGCCCACGTTCTTCGCGAAGCGATCATGTGCTGTCGCAAGGGCGGTACGCTCTCCGTCCCCGGCGTCTACATCGGCTTCCCGGACAAACTTCCGTTCGGTGCCTTGATGAACAAAGGTCTGACTGTGAAGGCCGGTCAAACTCATGTGGCCAAGTACCACCATCAACTGTTGAAGCGAATCGAAGCCGGCGAAATTGATCCGTCGGGCGTGATCACCCACAAACAGCCGCTGGAGAACGCACCGCAATTCTACAAGACGTTCCGCGACAAACAGGACGGCTGCATCAAGGTCGTTTTGAAGCCTTAACCAGCTGTTGTTTTTCTTGTCGGGTCTGGCAATCCAACGCGTCTTGAATAGCCGTACCCGCATATTTCTCGATGAGCCGCGTCTCACAGTGATCCGGAGGACGTGGAGGTCAGCCGTGCGGTTCACGACGCGGTTACACACCGCCGCAAGGGCACCTGCCCAGCGATTGAGGCTCCCTAAACGGAAACCAAAGAACAGCTTAATTACGGGCCGTGGTCGATGTGCGCGGACCGAGCGATTGTGAACAGGTGAATTGTCTTAACTCGATGCTAAAATACAGTTTAGACATTTGATGACAGCCCACGGCCTATCCGCGTGCCGGACTCGCTCACAATTTCCGTCGCACACCCACGTACTCTTGCAACCGGGATCTATTTCGACTAAATCTATCGTTCCACGGGCACCATCCCGTGGACCATTCCCCGATAGCTCAATGGTAGAGCGAGCGGCTGTTAACCGCTAGGTTCTAGGTTCGAGCCCTAGTCGGGGAGCTTTCCCGTCACTTATACACACCAGACGGGAATCGGTTAACGACACGGCGGTGCCTTCCTCTTGGACGGCATCGCCGTTTGTCGTTTCAGAATCAGGAGTTCCGTCGTTCGGCTGTGGTTCGGGTACAGAATCGTCCCAATCGAACCCCCGGTCGGGTCGAACTTCCGGAAAGAGACGCAGGGCGTACGTTCCGGTCCGGCCTTTGGCGTCGGTCGCGTGAAGTTCGACGACCTCGACGTAATGCCGGAGCAGCAGCATCCGCTCTTCATCCGTGGCAGCGTCCAGCAGGTCGCCAACGTCCCCCCAGCTACGGATGAACGTCTGGGCGTCTTCCGTGATCCTGAGGAGCGGCTCCTGCCGCCGCCCAAGGTCGCGAAGCTGTTTCTGGAGGCCGCGTTCTTCCGATTCCAGCCGGGTCAGTTCCGCCTGTACGCTGGCGAGCACCTTCGCTCCGTGGCTCTTGAGGACTTCGACCAATCGGCTGATGTCCGCCTTCGTCTTCTGCTGCTGGCGACGGAGCACGTCTTCG
>DASRYX010000200.1:0-4446 GCA_035686985.1 Planctomycetaceae bacterium
AGAATGTTCGGGTCGCCACCGCCAATCCCCTGGGCCCGGTGACACGCAGCGCAGTTGTCACCGTTGAAGACGAGCCCGAGTCCATCGGCGACATCTTCCGGTGTGGCGAACGCCGTGCGGCCGGTGTTGAACTTCGCGAGATCGGCGGCGCTCAATCCCGGAAGCGGTGCGCCGAATCCCGTCGCTGGTGCGGGGGGAATCGTGGGGTTCGGCGGATTCGGATTGGGGTTCGGATTCGGCGGAGGATTCGGGTTCGGTGGTTGTTGCGGACCTTGCGGCGGTCGCGATTGCTGAGCCGCAAGCGAATCTGTCAGAAACGTGAGACATCCTGCGACAAGCACGGCCGGGACAGCCCAGCGCGCAACGAGTCTGTGTCGCTTTTGCGTCATGATGAAATCCTTCAATGAAAATGGGAATCAGCCGGTGCGCGGCTGCGACGACGCCAGACTCGAAACGAGCCGGCGTGCGGGAGAGGAAAACCGGCGGTGAATCGAAAACGACGCCCGATCGGGAGTTACGATGTTCACTGCTGTAAGTTCCCAAACGCAGCGGACCGTGGAGGATCAACACCGCGGTTTTCAGAATTCCAATGCGAAGAAAAGCGTCGCAACAACGACGCGCGTTCATTAGGACCGCTCGCGCGGTTAGTTCCTCCGCGGAAACGCCTGTTGATTCCCGGCCGTCTGCTGATCAGAATGAATGGCTCGGAATTCCCTTCCATTCAGCGGCTGCCTACGCCGCGGTCATGAATTCGCAGGATTGCTCGCATGCTGCACCACGCTGTGAACCGTTCCCTTGCTTGGGCCGCCATCGCGCTCGTGGTGATGGGCTTCGCGGTGGATGCGTTCGCACAGGCGAAAGGCAAAGCGAAACCCAAGAAGCCCGAACCGCCGGTTCCGGTCCCGACACGCCGCATCACCATCGACAAGGTCGATCCGACTACGAAATCGCAGGTCCTGACTTCCGCGGCGAAGATCGACAAGTTCATCGAAGCGAACTACACCAAGACGCGGACCACGCCGAATGCGATGTCGTCCGACGAGCAGTTCGTTCGCCGTGTGTATCTCGACATCACCGGCACGATTCCCACGTACAAGCAGACGCGATCCTTCCTCATCAACACCGACAAGGAAAAGCGGTCCAAGCTGATTGATACGCTGCTCAACGACGAAGGCTATGCCCGACACATGTACAACTACTGGGCCGACATCCTCCGGCTCCGCGATCGCGAAGTGACCAATAACGCGCCCGGCAGGCTCTACAACGAATGGATCCGCGAGCACCTTGAACAGAATACGCCGTATGACCGCTGGGTGAGCGAGATGCTGACCGCGGAGGGGAAGTATCTCGACAACCCCGCAACCGGTTACATCCTGCGCGATTCCGGCATGCCGCTCGATTCGATGAACAACACCGTCCGCATTTTTCTCGGCACGCAGATCGGCTGTGCCCAGTGCCACGATCATCCATTCGACAAGTGGAAGCGGAAAGAGTTCTACGAAGTCGCGGCGTACACGTTCGGCACGTCGATGCGACGCGGTGGCGGCGACAAGATGTTCGGCGGCGGCAACGTCGTCAACAAGATGCGCGACGAACTGAAGAAGATCGACGACAAGTTTGACGGCGGCGGCAAGTACAACCGTTTTCTGCAGGGCAATCTTGTTGAAGTCTACGACAACGGCGGGAAGCTCACCCTGCCGCATGATTATCAGTACGACGACGGCAAACCGAAGGAACTGGTGAAGGCGAAGACGATTTTCGATCCGCAGCCGGTGACTTCCAAGGGCGATACGCCCCGTGTCATCTTTGCGAAATGGCTGACGTCTCCCGAGAATCCGCGGTTCGCCAAAACGATTGCCAATCGCATGTGGAAGCGGTTGTTCGGCATCGGTCAGATCGAACCGGTCGATGACATCAAGGATGAGACCGTCCCGGAGAATCCCGAACTGATGAACTTCCTCACCGCAGAAATGGTGCGGTTGAAGTTCGATGTGAAGGAATACCTGCGGATCCTGCTCAACACGAAAGCTTATCAGCGGGAAGCAACCCACGCGGAGATCGGGGAAAGCGACGACTACCACTTCCCCGGTCCGATTCTCCGACGGATGTCGCCCGAGCAGGTGTGGGATTCGTTCATCACCCTCGCGGTGTTTGCTCCCGACAAATATCAACCGGAACCCGCGCGCATTCAGACCAAACTGCTCGATGTTGACCTGAAGAATGTCACCGCGGAAGAAATCTTCAAGCGGGACAAGGAACTGCGCGACACGCAGGCCCAGAAGGTCCGCGACGCGCGCAATAAAGATTACACGTACAAGGGTCAGCTGCTGGCGTATGCCTCCGAGCTGCCGTGTCCGATGCCGCAAAATCACTTCCTGCGACAGTTCGGACAATCAGATCGCGAATCGATTGAAGCCTCGTCGCGCGACGGCTCGGTGCCTCAGGTGCTGCAGATGTTCAACGGCAACATCACGCACATGATCCTGCACCAGAAGTCACTGATGTATAAAACGGTCACCGAAGCCGAGAAGCCCGAAGAACGCGTGAACGTCATCTTCATGACGATTCTCAATCGGCGGCCAACCGACGAAGAACGCAAGATCGCTTTGGACGAATTCCGTACGCACGACGCCGGCGGCTATGGCAACGTGATCTGGTCGCTCGTCAACACGCGAGAGTTCCTGTTCGTGCAGTGAGTCGAGAGCAGAGAGAGATGCAGGGTTTGCCGAGCCCGCGAGGCGAACCAGTGAGTACGCAAACTTCAATCGTGGTTCGCCTCGAAGACTCGGCAAACCCTACCCGATCGGAAATAGAACATGTTCGATTCTCTGAAGAACCTCGACATCGTCTCGCGGCGGTTGTTTCTCGAGCGCGCGGCGAAGTCGCTGCTGGGCGTGTCGGTGTTGCCATCGCTTGGCTCGTTCGCCTTCGGCGATGACAAGAAGAAACCGCTGCCCAAGCTGCCCGGCGGGGGCACGGCGAGCCACGTCATTTATCTCTTCATGACCGGGGCGATGAGCCATCTCGACACGTTCGACGTGCGCGGCGGCCGCGAGAACGAGGGCGAAACCAAGGCGATCCAGACCAAAGCCAGCGGCATGATGCTCGGGAACTGGTTGCCGAAACTCGCCGAACTGGGCGATCAGCTCGCGCTGGTGCGGTCGCTGCACACGGAGACCGCCGATCACGACGCCGGGCGGTATCTGATGCGGACCAGCTACAAGGAAATCGCGTCGATCCGGCACCCGGGCATGGGCGCGTGGATCATGAAGCTGCAAGGGCTGCGCTCCAACCGCACGCTGCCGGATAATGTTCTCATCGGTGGTGATAACCGTCACCCCGGCGCGGGCTTCATGGAGCCGACCTTCACGCCGATTCCAATCGGTGATCCGAACGCCGGTCTGCAGAACACCCGGCAGCCGGAGTACCTCACCTCGGGCTCCTTCCAGAGCCGACTGGATCTCGTCAACAAGTTCGACGCCGGGTTCCGCAAGAAGTACCCGCAGAAGCAGGTCGAAGCCTACTCGGAGTTCTATCGCCAGGCGAAAGAATTGATGGGCAGCGAAGATCTCAAGGCGTTCGATCTCGGCCTGGAGAAGAAGGAAGACCGCGAGAAATACGGCATGGACGCGTTCGGCCAAGGCTGCATGCTCGCGCGGCGGCTCGTCGAAAACGACGTGAAGTTTGTCGAAGTCACCTTCGGCAACTGGGATATGCACACCGACATCTATGACAAGGTCGGCACGACCGCAGGCCGGATGGATCACGCTGTCGCGACCTTACTCAGCGACCTGAAGTCCAAGGGGCTGCTGAAGAAGACGCTGGTCGTCCTCACCTCGGAATTCGGCCGCACACCGAAGATCAACCCGAACTCCGGGCGCGACCATCACCCCGGCGTGTTCACGGGTGTTCTCGCCGGCGGCGGAATCAGGGGCGGCACGGTCTACGGCTCGTCCGACAAGCAGGGCCACAGCGTGGATACCGATGGCGTCACGGTCGCCGACTTCAACGCAACGATCGCGCACGCCATGGGCCTTAAGCTGCAAGAAGAGATCTTCTCGAAGAACGGCCGTCCGTTCAAAGTGGCCCACGACGGCACACCCGTGATGAAGTTGTTCGGCTGACCGATCGACGTAACGATGGCGTCTCTAATGATCGCGGTGCGGCGATGCCGCGCCGTGCGCTGATTCAACCGTGTGTAGGGCATCGATTCGTTCTTTGCTGACACAAGGGGCTGAACCAGCCGCGGACTTTGTTCGGGATCCGTCGACTTCATCAGACCGTTTCGGTCTTCTCGGCGATCGCGTCTTCCAACCGTTCCAGCTGCGTGCGAAGACAGTCGACAAACTTGGTTGAGGCCTCAAGGTCATCGCCGGTCACCAGATGATCGACGGTCTCGGTCACGCGGCGGCTGGCGCCGGCGACATCCACGGCAATCTTTCCGCG
>DASRYX010000201.1:0-4468 GCA_035686985.1 Planctomycetaceae bacterium
TACCACCCGCGAAGGGCTATGGCGGGAGCCGCGTTCCCGCGGCGCAACGTGCTCCTTCTTCAGCTGGATGGGACGACAATACGGCCTGCGGGCCATGGGACAGATCGTTGCCAGTGGGGCCAATGACCGCTGGCGTCCCGCAACCGGAAAGACAGGGGCGGAACTCGTGCGGAACTGGCAATCCGCACTGATCACCCACAATGTGGTCCGGCGACACGAACTCACAACGCAAGGACCGTTGCGACTCACGATTCAAGGTGGCGCCACGGCCTTTGTACAATTGCCGGCCTCTGCAGACGGACATCGTATCGCAGTCCGGATTCAGTCGCAGAATGAATCCGAATGGACCGGCTACATTCACCGCTCACGGCGAATGCGGTCGCAGCCGATTATGGCTGCTTCGGCGACGGCTTCACTTCGCCAGTGACGATCGCCCGCTGGCCGTAAGCTTTCTTGAGTCGCGAGATCGGATAGATCCGGACAACTTTGTTCTTGTAGGTCAGGCGGCCGTCTTCGTCCTTGCCGAGGTGCTGCTTCACGTCCTCGGTGGCATCGTCGGCATGCAGCGCCGCAAACGTTTCTGGATCAACACCGCGGCCGCTTTCCAGGTCATCGACCGCATTGAGCCCGCCGGTCAAGACGCCGAAGACGTTGATCGATTTCGTCGCGGAAACATACAGCGATTCATTCTTAAGCGACTCCGTCGCCGCCTTCAGCGCGTCATTGGCCAGCTGAATTTTTTTCGTTGTTTCCTCCGACGGACCCGTCACTTCGTCTTGCGCATGCAAACGGCTCCAAGATGAGGAATCGATTCGGCCCAGAACAAAGCCGCCGGCAATCAAGGCCAGTGCGCTGCAGACCCGAATGGCTTTGGACATCGGCGAATTTCCTTCTCAGATCCGTTCCGCATCAGGAACGGTACAAACCGGCGTCAGAGAATAACTAGATATCGGAAACCGATTCGTATCGTCTCAGGGCAGGGGACTGTTTGCAATCCCCAACATCAGACGACGACCCGCTGCAGATGATCAAGCACACGGTCCAGCAGTTCGGCGACGGTATCGATCTGTGGCTGCGGTTCCTTGCAGGCGTGTTCCAGCTCCGCCGCGACTTCCGACAACCGATCGTACCCGTAGCCGCCACCGGAACCCTTCAACTGATGGGCTTGCCGGCGGACTTCATCCAGTTGCCCCGCGGCGAACGCGGCGGTGAAGGCCTGCGTCCGTTCAGGAGTCGCAGCGACAAACTCTTCGAGCAATTCGCGGAAGTCCAGATCATCACGAAACCGGGACACCAGCGGTTCAACAGGCATAGCAGGTTCTCGACGGTTATGCGGCGCGATCGCGACGGATCGGCGAAGCGGGCGCAATCTTGCCCGCGGACAATTTCCGGGCCGCACGCTGTTGGCGCGCTTCCGGACCAAGGAAATAACTGAAATACATGACACCGCCGGCGAGAAACATGGCGGCAAGTCCACCGAGGATGGCCACCTGATCATCGCCCGTTGACCGAAGAACGTCTGCAAGCAACATGGGTGCTCCCCCTCATCAATTAGCGGACTCGTCAGCGTTCCGGCAGGGAACTCTGGGAAATTCGGCGTGATGGGGGAAGTGGCTGCATCCCACGCGGCAACTTGAGGGACTTCTCTCGAAATCGGGACGGGACGCATCAGACAGGCAGACTGTGACGCCTGCGGGCGGCGTGGGTTTCTCAAGGGACGCAATCAAGCGCCCCGGCTTCGTAAGCTACTGTGCCAGAAGCACCTCGGTCACGACGGCACCACGGTATTGCGTAGAAATGCGCCTTGACCGTTTGAGCATAAAACTCTATCAAGTCACGACTTGAGGTTGGCGAGCGCAGTTTTCGGGACCGTCGAACGGATGCGACTTCTCGAGCGGTACATCTTTTCACAGCTGGTCCGCGTGTTTGCGATGATGCTCATCGTGATCACGTGTCTGCTCGTGTTCGTCGGTGCGTTTGGCCAGATGCGCGAGAGTGGGCTGAGTGCCGCCCAGGCGGTGCAGATCCTGCCGTACATTGTTCCGAGCATTCTTCCCTTCACGATTCCGGCAACCCTGCTGCTGACCGTTTGTGTGGTTTACGGCCGCATGGCCGGCGATCGGGAGATCATTGCGGCGAAGGCGGCGGGCATCCCCATCTTCACGCTGATGTGGCCATCGCTGTTCCTGGGGGCGATGCTCAGCGTGGTGTCGCTGCTGCTGCTCGATCAGGTGATTCCCTGGTCGTTCGCGAATATCGAGCGCATCGTCGCGATGGCTACGGAGCAGATCTTCCTCGATATGCTCCGGACGCAGAACCAGCTGCACCTCAAGGATCGCGGGTTGACGATCACCGTGATGGGGGTCCGCGATCGCACCTTGATCGCACCGATCTTTCGCTTCGCGCCCAACGACGCCAATGCCGTCACCATTCAGGCCCGCGAAGCCCGGCTCGATTTCGACCTGGCACACCACCAGGTCATTCTGCGGATGAAGCGGGGCTATATCGATGTCCCGGGGAAGACCCGCATCTCGTTTGAACAGGAAGACAAGGCCTTCCCGCTGCCGGATCGATTCCAGCGACTCCGCCCGCAGCGGATCCGCATGCGGGAAATCAACGCCGAGATGGCAACTGCCACGCGGAATCTTGCTGAATTCCGAGATCGCCGCCTGCTGGAGGCGGGCTTTGCCATGAACACGGGCGATTTCACAAAGCTCGCTGAGACGACCAGGAAAACGAACAAGCTCAATGAATTGATTGCCATCGAAGATCATCGCCGGTTGCGCACCGAGATGCACAACCGCTACGCCACATCGTGCAGCTGCTTCTTCTTCGTGCTCCTGGGCAGTCCCTTCGCGATCTGGATGGCGCGTAAAGATTTTCTGACCAGCTTTCTCTTCTGCTTTTTGCCAATTCTCGCTGTGTATTATCCGGTCTCGATGATGACCGTAAACATGGCGAAATCCGGCCAGCTCGATCCGACCTGGTGTGTCTGGATGTCGAACGCCACGCTCCTGGTGGCCGCCTGCAGCTTCCTGCGAAAAGTGACGCAAAACTAAGCTTGCGGCGTCTCGCAACCCTCTCATTGGTAGTTGTGCTGATGCTTGTCAGCACTATGCCGCTGACCTTGGGAATACAGCCGTTTCAACAGGTCATGCACGTCGCATTCGAACAAGAAGACCAATTGAATTGTGCATCAGCGATTGATACGCTTTGGCCAATTCCTTGCACGGTCTTCACGAACAATTCGTTCGCACGCCATCTTGTTGATTTACAAGGTTCGTCACCGTCATGAGGACATTTCCAGCTAATATTTCTGTCGCTGAACTGGAAAAGCAGTTGCTGGCCCGCAAAGGGCAACTGGAGGAACTGCTGCAGCGCAAGTCCGCGTTGCAGGCCCAGCTGATCGAGATTGATCAGGAAATCGCCGTGATGCGGGGAAGCCAGGCAGCATCGGCGTACTCCGCTGCCGCCCGCGGACGACTCGCCAACGAAAAATCGCTTCGCGAGTACGTGACGGACATTCTGAGCCGGTCGAAACGCGGAATGTCGCTCGCGGATCTTTCCGTGAAAGTTCTCGCCGCCGGTTATCGCACGGAAAGTAATAATTTTCGGAATGTGTTGTATCAGTGTTTATACAACACCAAAGATGTCTATCACGATGAGAAAAGCGGGACGTATCGACTGCGGACAGCGAATACGACAAACGTGCGCTAGTCTTTCATCTTTGGTGTCTTGTGTCCGCGAGGAAATGGATGGCCTTGCCTTTGATGTCCAAGCTTAACGAGGCGGCGGCGGTCGCGCTGGTTTTGAAGTTGCTCGCGGTTCCGGGACGCAGCCGGGAAGAATCCGCAATTCTGGCGGTCGTCAGGAACGAGATACTCAGCTACGGGGTTCCTGAATCAGCAATCCAGTTCGATACCGCTCATAAACGTATCCCCGGGGGCGGCGAAGTCGGCAACCTCATTGTCAAGCTGCCCGGAACCGTGCGAGGTCCGCGCCGATTGCTGATGGCGCACGTTGATACCGTACCGATTTGTGTCGGTGCCCAACCCGTGCGGAAAGGGAACCGGATTGTTTCCGAAGATCCCGAAACGGGATTAGGCGGTGATGACCGCGCCGGTGTCGGGGCGATTCTCACCGCCATCCGTGAAATCATCACTCAGAAGCGGCCTCACCCGCCGCTGACACTCCTGTTCGCCGTGCAGGAAGAAGTTGGTCTGTATGGCGCCCGGTTCGTTTCGATTCCGAAGCTAGGCAAGCCCGCGCTGTGTTTCAATTTTGACGGCGGCAAACCGGAAGAGATCTGCATTGGCGCGACTGGTGCCTACGCGATTGAGATCACCGTTCACGGTCATGCCAGCCACGCCGGCGTGCATCCGGAACAGGGTGTGAGCGCGATCGCGATCGCCGCTACCGCCATCGCCGACCTGCAGGCCAACGGCTGGCACGGCAAGATCGAGAAAGG
>DASRYX010000202.1:0-11396 GCA_035686985.1 Planctomycetaceae bacterium
GAGCCGCATTCCGGTCTGGTCGATCGCGCGATGGGGATCTTCGCTGACGATCAGGTGGTGGGTATTCTCGGTGCCGACCGCATCAGCTACCGCCTGCTTGATGCCGCGACGGGAGACGTTCTTCGCAACGGGAAACTCGAAGCCGATCGGTCTTCGTTGCGGTTTGCCGCGGGCGCGCGTCTCATCTGGGTGATCGAAGGAACCGATGGAAAACGCGTGCGCATCTGGGACGCCGCCGAAGATCGGGTCATTTTCGAAGATACGGTGCGCGAACGACAATACGTGCGATTGACCGCGGATCGTGAACTGGTCTGGCTGACGGCGGACGATCACCTGTGCGTTCTCGATGTGAAACGCAATCAGATGCTGGTCCGCTGCCCGCTCGATGCATCCGAGCTGACGCGGATTTCGTCGTTCAACGTCTTCCGTCAGTCGGGACAGTACTTCCTGAATCTGGGGCGGACCTTGCCGAGCGCCCGCACGGAACACTATCACTCGGCGCTGAATGATCACGCGTTACCCGTGACGCCGCTGCGGGATGACCTGCTGGCGATCGATCCGTCCGGAACCGCCATCGCCTGGAAACGGACGCTGCCGCAGACCTCCATTCTCAGCTGGGGACGCTTGCCGGTGCCGGTGCTGGTGTCGATGAGCAAGGTGCGTCACAAGGCGGACAATAATCACGAATGGCTCAGGGTCGACGTGCATGACCTCGCGACGGGCCAGCGGCTGGGGACGGCGGATCTGTTACCGAAAGACCGGTGGGTGCACTCCGATTACGATGGCGAGCGCGGCGAAATCCGCGTCTACGGTTTGCAGCACACCGTCCACGTCCGGTTCGGCAAAACGATTCAGCAACTGCCGGACAATGACGAGGTGCTGTAGCAGGTGCACAAATCGGTGCGCTCGCATTCATCCGGCTCTGGACTCTTGACGCTCCGCTCTCGACTCTGCTAGTTTCATCCCAATACCGTGCGGGTGTAGTTCAATGGTAGAACGATAGCTTCCCAAGCTCTAGGCGAGGGTTCGATTCCCTTCACCCGCTCTCAAAGCCCGGCATTTCCCGATGCCGGGCTTTTGCATTTCCCGGAAAGGCAGCAGCGCAGCCGATCTTGTGACCGGTGAACACTTCGCATAGCATTCCGCCGCCGAGGGGTGGGCCCATCGGCTCACTCTCACTGCGAGCCCGGCGTGACACATCCTTCCGATGACGTACCCGAAGAACATCTGCTCGGGCAGTTCATTCCGCTGCATTACCACTTCAACATGCTGCGAGATGAAACGCGGATGCGGCCGTTTCAGGACGCCATCGCGCTGACCGTTCCCGAAGGCGGGATGGTCCTCGAACTCGGTGGTGGCACTGGCGTGCTGTCCTGGTTCGCCGCACAAAAGGCCCGGCAGGTCTATTGCGTCGAACGCAATCCGGCGCTGGTTCGAGCCGCGCGATCCTTTCTCGCGAACAATCCGCATGGCGAGCGAGTCAACGTCATCCAGGCAGATGCGATGACGTACCTCCCACCAGAGCCGGTGGATGTTGTCATCTGCGAGATGCTGCACGTCGGAATGATCCGCGAAAAGCAACTCGCCGTGCTGCAAAGTTTCAAAGAGCGTTACAGCGCGGCGTTCGGACCGCGGCTGCCGACGTTCATCCCCGATACCACGCTCCTGGCGATTCAGCCGATCGAGCAGGATTTTTCGTTCAGCGGGTACCACGCGGCCGTCCCGATGTTTGAACCGGCGGGGCCGCACATGGCCGATCGGTGGCTGGGCGAGCCACATATCTACAGCACCATTGATTACAGGCAGGAGCTTCCACAGGCGTTCCAGGTCGACACGGTGCTGACGATGCAGCGACCTGGACAATTCAACGCCCTCAGTTTCCTGACGAACAATTTTCTGGCATTTGACTTGAGCGAACAACGGGCCGCGCAATGGATGATGAATCAGCTCATCCTGCCTCTGGCGGAACCGCTGGACGTCAAGGCCGGGGATTCGGTCGCGGTGCAGTTTGAGTACGCAGCGGGATGTTCGCTGGAGTCGCTTACCGAATCGCTGAGTGTCACGCGGCGAGCGCTGGCGATCCCCATGCGTGCAGAACCTCTGAAGCGCCGGGCAGCGTAAGCTTCTGCAGAAACGAAAACTGGCGAGCTGCGTTCAGCTCGCCAGTTCGTTGATCGTGGTCACGCGAAATCCGCAGCGAGGCGGACGGTTCGACGCCGGTTAGATCCCAAAGAAACCAAAGACATCGCCAGCACTGCCGGTGCCGATGCCGAGGATCGAGCCCGGGCCGGAGAAGGCGAAGAAGCTGCCGATGTAGCCATCGCCCACACCCGTGCCGAAGGTGAAGGGGCCGAGGTCGACGAACACGCCGCCGCCGAGAGAACCGTCTTCCGCCGCCAGCACAAAGGTGTTCGCATCGAAGCTGATGATCGCGGCGAAATCACCACTGGTAGATGAGACGACGTAGAGCGCGTAGTTGTTGTTGGCGGCGGCAGCATCGGCCACGTTCGTGTTCACGCCAAAAACCGCTGCGACGGCGATCAGGCAAAGTGCAACCGTGTTCTTCATAGCCCATTCTCCTAGTTGTCGACACCCCACGGGCAACCCGTTTGCCGTGGACAGACCGCAGGCAACCGGCAAACGACCGGTTGTCTGCACCACGGGGGCGGATTCTACCCCTCGCAGTCCGCATTTCAATAATGTTTAGGAGGAAAGCGATGATTTTGGCGAATATGATGAATAGGATGGATAGGGATGTTGGTGATGTTACTCTAGATTCATCGTGTTTCTACTGAGCATATTAATACGCGGATGTCCATAACATTGGTGTGCGTGGGCCCGGTGAGCAGCAGGCCGTCGGTTTGCTGTAAGAATTCGTAGGCATTATTAATCGCCAGGTATTCGCCCGGAGTGAGTCCTTGATGGGTCGCCGCAGTATGAGTCATGGCGTCGGCAATGCCTCCCGCGGCATCCGTGGGACCGTCTTCTCCGTCGGTTCCTCCGGACACGAGGACCAACCGCGAAAGGTCTTCGTGCCACCAACGCGCTAACGCGGAAAGCGCGACTTCCTGATTGCGTCCCCCGCGGCGTTTTCCTCGATAGTCGGCGAGCTTCACGACTGGTTCACCGCCACTGAGCCAGCACCAGCCGCGCGATCCAGCGGGAATCTCCGGGTCGACAAGGGCCCGCTCGGCGAGTTCCTTTCCGACTTCACGCGCGATGCCACAGACGTTCGTTTCACAGGCCACAACCGCGTAACCCTGACGCTCAGCTTCTTCCCGCGAGGCAGCCAGGCTGGTAGCGTTGTTTCCGATGAGCACGTTCTGGACCGCCACACGTGGCACAGCGGCGTCTGGTGTTGCGGACCGCGTCAGCACGTCCAGAACCCGTGCGGGAATTTCCGCATCGGGCGCATACCTTCGGAGCACTTCGAGCGCGGTGGCACCCGTCGGCGGCGTACCGACGGTCGGACCGGACGCGATGATGGGGAGCGGATCGCCCACCACGTCGGAAATGATCAGCGCGATCGCACGCCCCGCGGGAATCGCCCGTGCCAGTTGTCCGCCTTTGAATTTCGACAGCGCCGCACGCACCGTGTTCAGATCTTCAATCGGCGCACTTCGCGACATGAGCAACCGTGTCACAGCGCGCTTGTCCTCCAGCGTGATGCCCTCAATCGGTGCCGGGAGCAAGGCACTTCCGCCGCCGGAAAGCAGAATCAGCAACAGATCGCGTGAGGTCATCCCGGCGACCAGATCCAGCATTCGGGTCACGCCGGCAACTCCTTCCGCGGTCGGCTCGTTCACACCCGCCGGTCGGCCCGCATGCGTGACGATCATTTGTAAAGTTTGCACACAGTCGGCGGGGACATTGACCAAGCCGGTGAGCTTCTCTGCGACGAGATCGGCACCAAGCGATGACTCCAGTCCTGCAGCCATTCCAGTCGCGGCTTTACCGCCGCCGATGACGAGAATCCGATCAATCTCACGCAGGGAACACTCGCTTCCGCCGATGTGCAGGGTGTCGCCATCGCGCTGAACGGCGCGCCGCACCAGCTGATCGGAGGCAACAGCCGCAACGCCGGCTTTCCAGATGGCCAGGGCGTCTTCGCGGAGCGTGGATGTTGTCATCGTGCGGTCTCAGGGAATGTGATCTGAGACCGAGTTTATCGCCCCCACTGCGACAGAAAAACAACGACGCCCGGCATTCTGCAGAACGCCGGGCGTCGAGATGATCATCGAATTGTCGGGCGATCAGGCACCGGGCCTCAATCGCATGTAGGCACAGATGACCTCGTACAGGTCAGCCGAGACCTTGATTTCATCGTCGGCGAAGTCGTCCAGCCAGGTCCGGCTCCGACGGTTCGCATCGACCAGTGCCCGGGAGATATCTCCCAGCTTGATCGTCACCTGCGGAGCCGGCATCGGCAGAACGTCCGCGTCATCGCCCGTGAAGAGTCGCAATCGGTGCCGCATTGCCCATCCCTGGTGCATGGAACACTGCTTCGAGGAACGCCTCCGAGCTTTCCCCACGGCGCGAAGGACCGCGCTGTAGATAGGTAGATCGACTACCGGCGGGTGAGAACTTAACGACAATTCCGCCAGGAACGATCCCGAAGGTGATGTCGTGGCTGCGGACTGCAAGGGCACCGATGACGTGGTCCGGCAGAAGCTGCCTGTCAAATCGCCTGATTAACCGCGCTCTTGCTGATAAATCGCCAGGATCACGTCTTCCACGGTTTTGAACTTCTGCTTGGAACGCCCGACCGTGTCGAGCTTGTCCCGCGCTTCCACGGCGTTGTAGCCCAAACTCAGGAGCGCCTCGAACGCGTCGCTGAGAACCGATCGATCCGCTGCGGCGGGCGCTTCGGGGAACTCCTTGGCGACCATCAGCGCGAACTTCGTCATCTTGCGTCGCAGCTTCGCGATGATGCGTTCACTCATCGCCGCACCAATGCCTGGCAACAGGCTCAGTTCTTTCACGTTCTGCTGTTCAATCGCATCCGCCACTTCACGCACCGGGCGGACCATCGACCGCAGCGTTTTCTTCACGCCCATGCCGTCGACGGAGCACACGAGCTCAAAGAACTCCTGCTCGGTTTCGCTGAGAAACCCGACCATCCGCGGCGTGAGCCGTCCCTGCTGCGGATTGCCTTCGATGTATTCGATGGTCTTCAGTGAGACCGTCTGACCCATCTGGGCCTGCAACTGTCGGCGGACGAACTCCGGCACATACACTTCGTACTCAAACGCCCCGACATCAATGCGGGCCTCTCCTTCGCCGAGCCGAACCAGCTTGCCGGTAATCCGAGTAATCACGCGGGAATCCTTTCGCCTGTTTTGTCGTCGCGGCGATATGGTAGGCTAGACAGAATGCAGGGAACAGTCTGGAAGAAGGATTGACGATGTCGCCGAGTAGCATGTTGGACCCGCAACAGCCGGTCTCTCCATCCGAATCGATCCGCCAGGATGATGATCGACTGATTCAAATGCCCGCGCCTCCAGACGTCGATGCCGAACTGGTCCCGGATGAGATGCCGCAGTTCACGGTGCGCCCGATCACCATTGAGCAGTACGAGTACCTGGTCGATATCGGCTTCTATGGCGATGCGCGAGTCGAGATGCTCGACGGCTTTGTGGTAAGTAAAATGACGCACGGCGACATGGCCGCAACGATCATCGATATCCTGACCGGTGTGCTTCGGTCTGCGCTACCGGATTCCATTTCGCTGCGCTGCCAATTGCCGATCCGTGTTGATACCGGTGCTCCAGAGCCAGACTTGACTGTGTCGGAGGGGCCCGGATCGCGCTATCGAACGCAGAAGCCGACAGCGAACGATATCTTTGTTGTTATCGAAGTTTCCGATTCGACGCTTCAGAAAGACCGTGGCACAAAACTCCGGATGTATGCGCGGAATCAGATCCGGGAATACTGGCTTGTGAACTGTGTTGATCGCCAGATTGAAATCTACACAGAGCCAGGCACGGTGAGCGGTCAGCCGCACTATGGTGCGAAAACGCTCGTATCGTTGGGGCAGACAGCGATTCTGCGCATCAAGGACCAATCGCCGATCGAAATCCCGCTGGCGACGTTATTCGGCGAAGGATGACAGAGGATTCTTGCTGACGTAATGATGACACAGCGCGACGGCGGCGGCGTCGGCGACGTCGTTGGGTTCGAGGATGTGCGGCAGACGCAGTTCGTGCTTGATCGCGTACTGCATCTGCTCTTTCGAGGCTTTCCCGCTGCCGGTGAGCAGGCGTTTGATCTGTGTCGGCGTGTAATGCACGACGGGCAACCCGTGATCACGCGCAATAAACAAAATTGCCCCGCGGGCGTGGGCCATCAGCACGGCCGTCTTGGGAAACTGGCCGTGGGAAAAGATCAGCTCGATAGCCAGCACACTCGGACGAAATTCGACGATGACTTCGCGCACCCCGCTGGCAATTTCAAACACCCGCTCGGCGAGCGTTTTCCCCTGCGTCGAGCGAATCACGCCCCCCTCGCGCAACACCGGGCCGGCGGGGGTGCGTTCCATCACCGCATAACCAGTGCGGTTAAGGCCGGGGTCAATGCCGAGCGTGAGGTTACCCATCCGTGACAAAGTTCTCGTTGGGACTAATCGTTTCGCGCAGCGCGGGCGATCGCCTCAAACGCGCTGACGGGGCTGTAATCCGCATCCGGTTTCGGGCCGCTTTCTGCAGGGACTAACTCGGGTTGCATCCATTCCGGAATGCGGAGTTTCTGGCGGCTGAGGCGGTCGCCGAGATGAATGGTCATACGGATCTGCCGACCATTCATTCCGGGCAAAATCTCTTTGTCTCCGCGTTCCGCACGGGTTTCACTGAAGGTCAGATCCCAGTCGAAGGCGACTGCGTTCTCGGTCCCCAGACGGTTCGGGGTCTCGAACGCTTCGTCGTTGAGAATCATCACCGTCGTGTGGGGCAGTTTCAGGCGGTTGAGCTCGTTAATCATCCGCTGGGCCGCGACTTCCCGGCCTTGATACAGATACGTCACCGCAAAATGTCCTTGCCACCACGTCGGGGCGTCAATGAAATGCCCGCCGACCGATTCCTGAGTTTTCAAGAGTTCGCGGAACGCGTCTTCCTCAGGCCAGCCATGTCCGAGAACCACGTCCCCCGGCTTGACGCATCCGAAGATGACGAGCGCATGCGCTGGCGCGGGACACATCAATCCGGCCAGCGCCGTCAGAACGAACAGCCGCGACCACATGGGATGACCTCCGAAACAGGGCTGGATACCACCGTTCAGACGTGGATCCTGCACCGTTGGTTCCCGGCGAAGGCACCCGTCGCTTGCGCTCCGGGTTCGTTATTAACGTTATCCGCGGCGCCAGAGCGTTTTGTCGGGGCGATCTTCCACGGTGATCTTCAGTTCGGTCAATTTGGTACGGATGAGGTCGGCGACCGCGAAGTTTTTCGCTTTGCGGGAATCGGCCCGGATCTGCAGGATGAGTTGCATCAGGCCGTCGACGAGGCCGTCATCCTGACCGCCGGCTTTCGTCTTGGCTTCGCGGAAGACGCCGAGGAGTTGCGACAATTCTTTCAGCACGGTCATGCCGGCGGTAAGAATCGCGACATTCTCAGGTGACGGTGTGCCCTGATCAAGCTTGTTGTCGCCGATGAAGGCATTAAGCGTCTTGCGGAGATCGAACAACGCCCCGACCGCGCCGCCGGTGTTGAAGTCGTCGTCCATCGCATCGAGGAAACGGGCGCGAAGGGATTGCAGTTCTGTGGTGAAATCGGACGGACCCAGGGTTAAGAAACCCTGGGCTTCTGCACGCGTCTTCGGGGGGGTCAGGGCGTAGAACGATTTGCCGGTGATCCGTTCGTAGGTTTCAAAGAGACGATAGAAACCTTCGAGGCTTTTGCCGGTTTCGGCGAGGCGTTCGTCGCCGAAGTCGATCGGGCTGCGGTAGTGGGTGGCGAGCAGGAAGAACCGCACCGTTTCCGGATCGTGGTTCTTGAAGAGTTCCTTGACGGATGCGGCTCCCTTGGACCCGGCGAGTTTGTTCGCTTCCTGCGCGGCTTGATTGGCGACAAGATCGCCTTCTCGGCTATGACCGCCGCCGACTTTCCCAGCCTGGCCGCTGGCTTGCATCAGGCCGTTGTGCAGCCAGTACCGGGCGAACGGCTTGCCCGTGCAGCTTTCCGACTGGGCGAGTTCGTTCTCGTGATGCGGGAACATCAGGTCGAGACCGCCGCCGTGGATGTCGATTTCGTCGCCAAGGATCTTACGGGCCATCGCCGAACATTCGATGTGCCAGCCAGGGCGTCCCGGTCCCCACGGGCTGTCCCACGCCGGTTCGCCCGGTTTCGAGCCTTTCCACAACGCAAAGTCCGCGGGGTGATGTTTGCCGTCCAGTGTCTCGGCCCGCGTCCCGGCGAGCATTTCATCCAGACTGCGATGGCTCAGCTTGCCGTAGTCGGCGTCCTTCGTGCATTCGAAGTAGACATCACCGTTCAACGGGTACGCATACCCCTTGTCGATGAGGATCGAAATGATTTCCTGCATCTCTTTGATGTGCTGCGTGGCGTACGGGAAATGATCGATCCCGTCGACGGCCATCGTTTTGAGATTGTCGAAGTAATCCTGCGTCATCAGCTTCGCGAGGGCATCGACGGTGGTGTTCAGCTCGCGGGCTTTGTTGATGAGCTTGTCGTCGACGTCGGTGATATTGACGACCCACGTGACCTGATAGCCGCTGTAGGTGAGATAGCGTTTAACGGTGTCGAAGATGACCGGGCCGACCATGTGGCCGATGTGGGCCGGTTTGTAGACCGTGGGGCCGCAGAGATACATCTTCACGCGGCCGGGTTCAACGGTCTGGAAGTCTTCCTTCTGACGGGAAAGAGTGTTGTACACACGCAGGGGCATCGTCGCATCGTCCGTGAGAGTTTTTTCGCCGGGGGGCAGGGTGTCACGTCCGTTAACCTGCCATCGTGGAAGAAGATAGCACGAATTTCTGCGGACGGAAACACTGGGATGGATCAGAGATAATTCGCTTGCGCTTTGCCGGACTCCAGAATCCGCATCATCGCGGGGTTTTCTTTCGATGTCGTTTCAATTGCAGCAATCTCGCGTCTTCGAGATCGTGAGGGCGACCGGCAGCCTTCTTTGCGCGAATCAGATCGGAGATTGATGCCAGTAACACTGTGTGCCGATCCTGCCGTCGGCGCGTGCGATTTTTCCACGCTGTGGCAAACGTCAATCCGGGTGGATGAGTATGGATGTCAACTCGCAGCCAATCCTTCAAGATCGTGACATCGTTCCTGGCGACGTTTTCGGCCGTTGTCAGCGTTGCCGTACCGAAACCAATCTCAGTAAGAGCATCAAGAACTCGCTGCGCGTTCTCGGGAGTCGGTTCAATCAGAACATCAAGGTCCAGCGTCGTTCTTGGCACGCCGTGCACGATGGCGGCGATTCCGCCAATAACGACGTATTTCACTTTGTGGGATTGAAAGGATTTGAACACGTCCCGATACAGGCTGAGCATCTGATTTCTCAGGAAGTCCGTCGTTGGCTTCGACGATCAGGGCAGTCAAGTCATCCAGGATTTCGATTCGTCGTGACATGGAGAGCGACTGATACCACAGGGCGAGCGCATCGCCAGAGGCCTCGGCGGGATCGTGCGAAACGGAGATCGGAAACGGTGGAAGACGTCGTTTGATACGAGATGAGGCCATCAATGCGCCTTTGTTATTGTTTTCACCTGACGAAGATACCGCGCCGTTCTGTTCACCGGAACACAAACTTCGTCGCGGTGTGCTTTCGCGGCAGCGGCGAGTGGATTAGCATCCGGGGCCGATGTTTTTGTGGGACCGTGATCCGTGTCGACGCCCGTGGATGAAACGCCGCGACCGTTGCTGAGTCTGACTGACGCAATCAGTCTGATTGTGGGCATCGTCATCGGCAGCTCGATCTACAAGACGGCCCCACTGATTTCGCAGCAGGTGGATACCTGGTGGCAGGGCTTGGGGCTGTGGATTCTCGGCGGCGTGATCTCGCTGTGCGGGGCACTGGTCTACGCGGAGTTGGCAACGACCTACCTGCGGCTGGGAGGCGATTACAACTACCTCACGCGGGCGTTCGGGCCGGGGCTTGGATTTCTGTTCGGCTGGACGCAGTTGTTTGTCATTCAGACCGGCAGCATTGGCGCGTTGGCGTTCGTGGGTGCCGACCATCTCGCGGCAATGGGCAAACTCGACCCCGCCGCGCAACCGTGGATTGCGATCGTCTTCATCGCCGGGATGACGGCTATCAATATGTTGGGACTGCGTCCGGGCGCGTGGATGCAGAACCTGCTGACGGCGGCAAAACTCGCCGGACTCGTTGCCGTCATTGCCGCGGGCTTGTGTGCCGGAACGGCGACGGATTGGTCGGTGCCGGTGAACCCCGACGCGAAACGTGCCGGATGGCCGCTCGCACTGTTGCTCATCCTGTACGCCTATGGCGGCTGGAATGACGCCGCGTTCGTGGCGGCGGAAGTGCGCGATGTGAAACGAAACATTCCACGGGCGCTGCTCGGGGGCATTGGATTGATCGTCGTGATCTACGGATTGATCAACCTGGCGTATCTCCGGACGCTGGGCTTGTCGGGATTGCAGCAGTCACAGCGACCCGCCGCCGAAGCCTTGGGCCTGTGGCTCGGTCCGTGGGGTGAGTTCGCGATGAATGGGTTGGTCGCCGTGTCGGCGCTCGGCGGCGTCAACGGATTGATTCTCTCCGTGTCGCGACTGCACGCCACGGTCGGAGCCGATCACCGCGCGTTTCGCTGGCTCGGCAAATACAACCGCGAAGATTCACCGACGGCGTCGCTGCTGCTGCAAGGGGTGATTACCGTGGGGATGGTCCTGACGTTGGCGACCGATCAAGGGCGGGAAGCGCTCAACACCGTCGTCACAGCTCTGGGGTTCGTCGCGATCCCATGGGATCGTTATTACGGCGGCTTTGAAACGTTCTATGCTGGTTCCGCCCCGGCGTTTTGGGCCTTTTTCCTGCTGACAGGCATTGCGTTTTTCATCCTGCGCTGGCGTGACAGGGATCTGCCCCGACCGTTTCGCACACCCTTTTCACCGGTAACACCGCTGCTGTTTATTGTCGCGTGCGCGTGGGCGCTGCAGTCCGCGGCGGTGTATGCGTGGCCGCTGCTGCCGCTCCTGGCGGTGCCCATTCTGCTGGGCGTACCGGTTTATTTCCTCACGAAGCAGTGGGATGATCGTCCGCCGTCCGCACATTAACCTTCCGACGATTCAGAAAGTGAGCCGATGAAAGCAAGTGTCGTGGCGTTGCTGGTCCTGATGTTGGCGGGATTGAGCGGCGCGGAACCGCCGAAGAAGAAGCCCGACGTCGGTTATTACGCCACGACGCAGGAC
>DASRYX010000203.1:0-7720 GCA_035686985.1 Planctomycetaceae bacterium
GATTCCGGGAACCCGGCGTCGTAGCAGATGTTCAAGCCGACCTGCACATCATCCGCGGCGTGAACGGCGAACGGTCGGTCGCCATAGTCGGTGTAACGGTCAATCCCCAACCACGGCAAATGGACTTTTCGATAACTCGCGACGAGACCTTGGGGTCCCACCAGCGCCGCCGCATTGAAGAGCTTGTCACCGGCGGCTTCGAGCAGACCGAAAACCACGTAGACATTCAATTCGCGACACAGCGCGGACATCGCTTCCGTCGCCGGTCCGGGAATGGGCTGTGCGTACGGCAGAGCTTCCGCGCGACTTTCGAAGCAATACCCGGTCAGCGCGCATTCCGGGAAAACGATGAGCTTGGCACCGTTCGCCTGCGCGGTCTCGGCGCGCGCGGACATAGCCGCCAAATTCGCTGCAACGTCCGCGAGGCGAACGTCCATCTGCACTGCCGCGATTCGCATCAGTTCGTCCTGAGAACAATCTCGCGAAGAGATCATTCCGCACTGACGGATGCCTTCCTTGACGTCGGTAGTCTTCCGTGCTGAGCCCCCGCGGCCCGCCGGTCCAGCGGGCTTGATTTGCGAGGGCGACCGGAGTGTAACAAGTTCGACGGAAAACTGTCAGCTGTTCAGAATTCTCAAGACCTGATCTTTCAGACCCGGGACCACCGACAGGCCGCTGCCACCGTAAATCGTGGCAGCACCAGACCAATCGACAAAGTGCCCGCCGGCTTCCTGCAGGATCGGTACGAGCGCCGCAGCATCCCACGGGTTGAGCGACGGGTCGACCATCACGTGGGCCCGTCCGGTCGCCACCAGCACGTGACCGAAGCAATCGCCCCACCCGCGTGCCAGACCGACTGACCGGAGCATCGTCATGAGCGCTTCCCACCGGCCGACGGCTTCCCATCGCAGCATGTTCGTCTGGCAGAACGTCGCTTCGGCCAGCGATGAAACATCGGCGACGCGCGTCCGCTTCGGCGGCTCATCCCCCAGCTGCCACCACGTTCCCTGCCCCGTCGCGGCATACACGACTTCATTCAACGCCGGGAAACGGCACACGCCGACGACGCACGTTTTCTCGTATTCAATGCCGATCAGCGTGCCAAACAGCGGCACGCCGTGCACGAACGATTTGGTGCCATCGACGGGATCGAGAATCCAGCGGAACCCGCTCGTTCCGGGAGTTTCCGGAAACTCTTCGCCGAGGACGCCGTCATTCGGGAATGCGACTTTGAGTCGTGCGCGAATCAGTTCCTCCGCGCCGCGATCAGCCGCGGTCACCGGCGTCGTATCCGCCTTGCTGATCACTTCGAGCGAATCGTTCTGGTAGTAACCCAGAATCAGCGTTTGCGCTTCACGGGCCACTTTGAGGGCGAAATCGAGCCGTTGCGAGAGATCAGCAGGCGTCCAGGCCATCGGAAGTCCTAGTTGGTCGGTGGTAGGTGATAGTTGGTAGGCAGAAAAAGAGGCAGCGGGCAACGAAGATGTCATGTGACAGGCCTCTCTCTGCCTATCACCGGCCACCCGCCGCCCACCACCTGCTACTCCAATCGATACAGATACTCACCCGCTTTGCGGACGAGCAGCACGCCTTCGGCTTCGCGGTTGGCGAACGATTCGACGTCGATGGTGTTCGGGTCGCGGTAGCCCATGTTGATTTTGCGGCATAGCGCTTCGGAAATCTGTGTGGCGAGCGTGACCTGCACGCGCGGCTTTTCGACGCCGTTGTCAAAGGTGCCGGTGCCACGGACGTGAGTCGAGTGGGCTAGCACACCCCACGGATAATCTTTGAATTTGTCCCACTGCTTGGTGAAGTAATCACGAACGTGGTATCCGATCTCTTCGATGAGATGCCCGTGCGTGACCGAGATTTCTGTCACATGCGGGGCGTAGATAATCAGCTCGCCACCATCCGCGACCACCGGCTCTAGCTTGTACATGCATTTGCCGGCGACCCAGAGGTCGTCGTACATCGGCGGGGCACACGACAGCACCTGCTTGAACGGTTTCGGATACCGCTTCATGTGCACCTGGGCGCTCAAGTCCGCGGCAGAGTGCCACGCGGCTTCCGGAGTCCCGTAGAACAAGCCGTACGGTTGGGCATCCGGCGCGACGACGAAGGTGATCGCTTTGCGTTCCACCGGAATGAGTTGAGCGGCGCGATCCACCACCCGGCGAACCGGCGTGTCTTTCACCCCAATGATACCGACATTGGTGATGAGCGCCCCGAGCCAGTGGAAGAAGTTGAGGATGTCCGCGCCGGCAATTCCCGGGAAAAAGTACTTGTTCCCGCCGGAAAACCCGACCACTTCATGCGGAAAGACCGGCCCCAACACCAGCAGCGTATCGTAGTTCGTGATGCGCGAATTGATCGCGACATCAACTTCCATCGACAACAGCCCGCCGGAAATCGCCTCGGTTTCGGCTTTGGTCAGCGTGCCAAGGGACATCAACCGTTCGGGACGATCCCATTCATGATTGTAGAACTGCGTCTGGTAGAACAGCCGCTGACGTTCTTTTTCGGCGATGCCAAGCAGCTTGCAGATCTGGGCTTCGGACATCGGCGGATGCGTACCGAGTGCGATCATCACGTCAAGCTGCGCGACGACCGGCCGCAGCCGCTTGTGCAGCGCGTCGAACAACAGCGGCAACGGCGCGGTGCGGGTAGCATCGGGAACGATGACCAGCACGCGTTTTCCCTGAAAGTCGGCCGCGTTCACAGAGTCCGCAAACCACTGGCGGACTTCGTCATCGGTCATGGGCGTTTTGGCAACGGACATGGAATACAGGGCTCGCAGGGCAAATTCGGTTCGGACAGTGCGTCGATTGTAACGACGCCGTTGAATCGCTCCCAGTCTTCTGTCCGCATCGGTAATCACTGATCAGTGTATCCCGATTCGCGCCACGGTCTTAAAATTCGTGGTTCGCCTTACCCGTCATCGCGAATGGCTGATGGTGCCACGCGACCTGTTGCGATATCCTCATCGCACACTGACGTCGCGTCCCAGGGAATGCGGTTGATGACACCGAAGATTGTGTCGCTGGAACAACTCGCGCAGATCATTACCGATGCCCAAGCCGCGGGGCAAACCGTCGCTCATTGTCATGGCGTGTTCGATCCGCTGCATGTCGGACACATCCGGCACTTCACGGATGCCCGGCGGCATGGCGTTCTGCTGGTCGTGACGGTGACTCCCGATCAGTTCGTCAACAAGGGTCCGCACCGGCCGGTCTTCACGGAAGCCTTGCGGGCGGAAGCCATCGCGGCGTTATCCGCGGTCGATTACGTCGCCGTGAATCAGTTTCCGACAGCCGTCGAAACAATCCGGTTACTGCGACCGAATGTCTTCGTGAAGGGATCAGAGTTTCGTGGCGGCAAAGACCTGACTGGCGCGATTGCCCAGGAAGAGGCCGCAGTGCAATCCGTCGGCGGGCGACTCGATTTCACCGACGATCTCGTCTTCAGCGCCTCGCATCTGGTGAACAGGCATCTGTCCGTCTTCCCGCCGTCGGTGGTCGATTACCTCGCGGACTTTGCCCAGCGTTATTCCACGCCGACAGTCCTCGCCCCGCTGCAGGCCGCGAGTGATCTGAAAGTCCTCGTTGTCGGCGAAACGGTCATTGACGATTACCGTTACGTCGAAGCGATCGGCAAGTCGTCGAAAGAACCGACGCTGGTCGTGAAAGCGCTCAACAACGAACGTTTTCTCGGCGGCGCGGCGGCGGTGGCCAATCATGTCGCGGGATTCGCCGGCGAGGTCACGCTGCATTCATGGCTCGGAGCCGAAAACACGCAGGCGGATTTCATTTTCGAGCGTCTCAAGGAGAACGTCCGCTCGCAGTTCGTGTATCGCCCCAATTCACCGACGATCGTCAAGCGCCGGTTCATTGAGCAGTACTTTTTTGCCAAGTTGTTCGAGGTGTACGAGATCAACGACGCTCTGCCGACGGCAGAGGAATCCGCGGAGTTGGTCGCATCGCTGCAAGGCCAGGCCGGCGATTACGACCTGGTGATCGTCGTCGACTTCGGTCACGGCATGCTGACCCCCGAACTGGTCCAACTGATCTGTCGCGATGCCCGTTTCCTCGCGGTCAACACGCAGGCCAACGCGGGGAACTATGGGTACCATGTCGCCTCGAAATATCCACGGGCCGACTATGTTTCGCTCGCCGAGAACGAAATGCGGCTCGAATCGCGCGACCGCCGTGGCGATCTCGCACCGATGCTCGAACGGCTTGCCGAGCGGCTGAATTGTCCCCGACTGATGGTCACGCGCGGCAGTCGCGGCAGCCTGGGTTACTCCCGTGATGGCGGTTTCGTCGAAGTTCCGGCCTTTGCCACGAAGGTAGTCGATCGTGTCGGTGCCGGTGACGCCGTGTTCGCGATTACATCGTTGCTGGCCGCGCAAAACGTACCGATGGAGCTGATCGCCTTCATCGGCAATGTGGTGGGTTCGGAAGCCGTCGCGACGGTCGGAAACAAATCGTCGATTGAACGCACTCCGCTGTGCCGTCACATCGAACATCTGCTAAAGTAGACGCTTCGGAATCACAGGAAACGGAAGGACTACGTATTGGCCGACTCACGATTGAAGACGGTTCTGGTCACGGGCGGGGCCGGCTATGTCGGCGCGGTGTTGACGCCGCGGTTACTCGCCGCGGGCTACAACGTGCACGTCCTCGACCTGTATCTCTACGGCGAAGAAGTACTCAACGGCTGCCGCGGTCACGCCGGACTGAAAGAATTTAAAGCCGACCTGCGGGACCAGCGAGCCGTCGCGGAAGCGGTTAGGGGTTGCGATGCGGTCATTCATCTGGCGTGCATCAGCAATGATCCGAGTTTCGAGCTCAACCCGCAACTTGGCAAATCGATCAACTTCGACTGCTTCGCCCCGCTGGTGAAGATGAGCCGCGATGCGGGTGTGAAGCGGTTTGTCTACGCGTCCTCGTCCAGTGTTTACGGCGTCAGCGAGGTCCCCAACGTCACGGAAGAGCACCCGCTGAAGCCCCTCACCGATTACAGCCGTTTCAAAGCGGATTGCGAACCGATCCTGCTCGACCAGCAGGCGGACGACTTCACCACGCTGGTCCTGCGACCCGCGACTCTGTGTGGTTATTCACCGCGGCAACGGCTTGATCTGACCGTGAATATTCTCACGAATCTGGCCGTCAACAAGGGTGCCATCACGGTCTTTGGCGGCTCGCAATTGCGGCCGAACTTTCACATCGACGACATGGTCGACCTATATCTGCAAGTTCTTTCAGAACCCGCGGAGCGGATTGCCGGGCGGATCTACAACGCCGGCTATCAAAATGAGTCGGTGGCAAACCTCGCGCAAATCGTGAAGCGGGTGGTCAGCGCGGAACTTGGTCGGACGGACATTCAGATTGTCACCACGCCGTCGGACGATCTGCGTTCCTATCACCTCTCGTCGGACAAGATCCGACGAGAACTTGGATACGCTCCGAAGCGAACCATCGAAGACGCCGTGCGGGATCTGGTGCGGGCCTTCCGTGAGGGTCGCTTGCCGGATTCGCTAACCCGGTCGATGTATTTCAACATCAAACGCATGCAGGAACTGCAACTGCAGTAGGCCATGAACGACGACGTGGTCACGATTGCGCGGCGAATGCGGCGGCTGGTGCTGGAGATGTCGCACCGCGCCGGGACGCCCCATTTGGGCTCCTCATTGTCGTGCGTGGAACTGCTCGCTGCGGTGTATCACAGCTGGAACGTTCGCCCCGAGAGCTGGCCGAATCCGCAACGCGATCGCGTGCTGCTCAGTAAAGGTCACGCGGGAACCACGCTCTATGCGGCGCTGCGCACGTTTGGCTTTCTGACCGACGACGACCTCGCCACGTACGCGCAACCGGGCAGTTTACTCGGCGAACATCCCAGTCCCGGATTGCCGGGGATTGAGATCGCGTCGGGATCACTCGGCCACGGGCTGAATCTCGCTATCGGCTTGGCGCTCGCGGCACGGCTGCAAGGTTGGCCATCGCGAATTGGTGTGATTCTCAGCGATGGTGAGTGCAACGAAGGCACCGTCTGGGAAGCCGCACTGTTTGCTCCGCGGCATCGATTGGCGAACCTGTTTGCTCTTATCGATTACAACAAATGGCAGGCGACGGGCCGGAGTGACGAAGTCACGGCGCTCGCCCCTCTCGCAGAGAAATGGCGGGCATTCGGCTGGGCGGTGCATGAAGTCGATGGTCATGACCTAAGCGCGATACAAACGGCGCTATCGACTCCCGATGCTGACGGCCGACCGACGATGATCGTCGCCCACACCGTGAAGGGTAAAGGCGTGTCGTTCATGGAAGACGACAACAACTGGCACTACCGCGTGCCGAATGCCGAGGAACTCGCCCGGGCGCTCACGGAGGTCGGCATACCATGAGGAACGCCTTCGCCGAGGAGATTACTGCTCTCGCCGCGACGGACCACCGCATCGTGCTGCTCAGCGGCGACATCGGCAATCGGCTGTTTGATCCGTTCAAAGCCCGGTTCCCGGACCGATTCATCAACGTTGGCGTCGCGGAAGCGAACATGGTCGGGATCGCGGCCGGGCTGGCCCTCGGGGGAATGCGCCCGGTCACCTACACGATCGCGTCGTTTGCGGTGTATCGGGCTTACGAACAGATTCGCGTTGATGTCGGCTATCACAATCTGCCGGTCGTGATGGTCGGTACAGGAGCCGGTTTGGCTTACGCGGCGAACGGACCCACGCATCATTCCTGCGAAGATGTCGCGGTGCTGCGCGTGATCCCGAACATGACCATCGCGTGTCCAGCTGATGCCGACGAATTGCGGGCGCTCTTGCGCGATTCCCTGCAACACGCGGGTCCCGTTTACCTGCGGATCGGCAAAAAAGGCGAGCCACGAATCCACGGGACCGTGCCCGAGATGCGCCTGGGCCGCGCCTGCGTCCTGCGGCCGGGGCATGATGTGGTGCTTCTCGCCTGTGGAACCATTTTGTCGGAAGCCCTCGACGCGGCGGAATTGCTGGAAGAGCATGGCGTCTCAACGGAAGTCGTCAGTTTTCCGACGGTCAAGCCGCTGGACGAGCCGTTGCTGGAGCACGTTTTCTCAGCCCGATCTATGATCGTGACGGTCGAAGAACACGGCCGGGCCGGTGGACTCGGCGGGGCGATCGCGGAGTGGCTGACTGATCAGCCGCGGCAGAAGGCGCGACTGTTGAGACTAGGAACTCCGGATGCCTTCCTGCACGAAGCCGGGGAGCAGGAACATGCCCGCGAACTCTGCGGATTGACGGCCGTGTCAATCGCCCACGCGATCCAATCCGCGCTGAAGCCGCAGGCTTGATGAACAGGAACTCGAATGCGTACTCGTGCCGCGGTGCTGGTTGAACTCGGCAAGCCACTCGAACTGGCGGACCTCGATATCCCGCCGTTGCAGCCGGGTCAGGTGCTGGTGCAGCTAGCATTCAGCGGTGTCTGTCACACGCAGGTTTCCGAAGTGCGTGGTTATCGCGGGCCGGATCGCTTCCTGCCGCATTGTCTCGGTCATGAAGGCAGCGGTGTCGTGCGGGAAGTCGGTGCCGGCGTGACTCGTGTGAAGCCCGGCGACCGCGTTGTCCTTTCGTGGATCAAAGGCGCGGGCGGCGATGTCCCGGGAACCAAGTACACCTGGAACGGCCGCACGGTCAATTCCGGGGCGATTACCACGTTCAGCGACTACAGCATCATCAGTGAGAATC